>JANQEZ010000207.1 GCA_028278115.1 Clostridia bacterium | reverse complement strand
ATTTATACACATCAAAAATCCCTAGAAACATCGGATATTTTGATATGTACATTAATATAGTATATGTATAAATTAACATTTACTTCGGATTCTCTATATTTAAATATCTTAAAATCTAAATTTGTATCCTACACTCCAAATGGTCTTTATTTCCCAGGGGTCCTGTTTATCAAGCTTCTCCCTTAGCCTTTTTACGTGCACATCAACGGTTCTCGTTTCTCCAATAAAATCATATCCCCATACATTGTCAAGTATCTGCTCCCTAGTAAACACTTGATTTGCATTGGAGGCTAAGAAGTATAATAGCTCCAATTCTTTAGGGGGTATCTCTACTTTTTTGCCATGATAGGTTATTGAATAGTCGGATAAATCGACAGTTAGATTTGGAATAACCAATTGTTTACTATCTATATTCTTTGATTTGTATCTCCTAAGTACAGCCTTTACTCTAGCAAGTAATTCCTTGGGCTCAAAGGGCTTAACGATATAATCATCAGCTCCAAGCTCCAGCCCTAAAACCTTGTCAAAGGTTTCTCCCTTTGCAGTAAGCATTATAATAGGCACAGAGCTCTTTTTTCTGATTTCTGTGCATACTTCGTATCCATCTATTTCCGGCAGCATAATATCTAAAAGTACTAAATCCGGTGTGAAGCTGTTGAAATCCTTAAGGGCATCCACACCACTGAAAAGCTTTTTAGTTTCGTAGCCCTCTTTATTTAAATAGAGTTCAATTAATTCAGCTATATTTTCATCATCATCCACAATCATTATCTTTATGTTTTTATTCAATATGAACACCTCTCTATAAAGATAAAGGCTTTTAAACCTTAATTGATTTTTCAAAGAAAACAATGAATACTTCTACATTTTTTCTTTGAAAATATTAAATTATAAAAGCGTATATCCATAATACTTTATGGATATTTGGAAGCTTATATTAAAATCTAAGAATCTATTTTAAGCTTTGTCCATTTCCTGCTTCTAAATCTCATAAAGATTACACCTGAGAAGACTATAAAGGAGATTATTTCAGCATACCAAAGTCCTATGACCCCATTCTTTAAGGTTATTATGAATAGATACGATAAGGGTACAAAGGTAACCCATAGTCTCAGGGATGTTATGGTCATAACACTACGGGTATCACCAGCTCCTCTAAGAGCTCCAGACATTACAATCATAAAGTTTAGAAAGGGCTGATTAATCCCCATAAAATACATAGTGGTCAAGGAAAGCATAACAATATCCACTTCAGGGGTAAATGCACCTAAAAGCTGTGATGGGAAAATAAAGAAAATAAGTCCCATAAACACACCCCAGACAACGCCCAGTGCCGAAGCTGTATATCCAGTATCTACAGCCTTTTTTATATCCTTTTCTCCCAATGCCTTTCCCACTAAGGTTGCTGCGGCAATGGACAGCCCTACAGCAGGCATAAAGGATATTGACTCTATATTAATAAGTATACGAAAGGCTGCTTCTGAGCTTGTATCTAGTCTTGATACAAAGGTTCCTACAGCTACAAAGGATAATTGCATCAGTCCCTGCTCAATTGCTCCCGGATAGCTAAGTTTCCATAGTGGCTTTAATATATTTCCAGTGATCTTCATGTTTCGGACTTTGATCTTAACCCGGCTGTCTCTAAAAAATAATATATAGGTATATAGAATCATGGCTATCATTCTTGAAATCGTTGTTGACCATGCAGCACCTGCAATACCCATCTTTGGAAAAGGTCCAGCTCCAGTAATAAGTACATAGTTTCCAATTATATTTAGAACATTTGCTATTCCTGTAATCATCATTGGTGTAACGGTATCTCCCGATCCCCTTAATATAGCTGCATAGGAAAAGGATAAAAACATAAACATGGCTCCATATATAACGATATTAAAATAGTTTAAGGCAAAATCAAGTACCTCGGGCTCCATATCATATATTCCAAAAATCTGTCTGGAAAATACCAATGCTAAGGTTGTAATAATGGTTCCAATAATCATATTTATAGAAATGGTTTGTCCAGCAATTTTATTGAGTTTATCATAGTCTTCTTCACCATAGGCCCTGGATATCATTGCGGTAGCACCTGTATTAAATGATGAAAAGATAAAGATTAGAGTAAAGACAATTTGATTTGCAAATCCCACTGCGGCTAAAGCACCTGAGCCTACGAAATGACTTATCATAAGGGTATCGGCCACTCCAAGAAGAGTATTTAAACTCATTTCACCAATTGCAGGAAGGGCTATTGCTATTATAGATGCTAGTAGAATCTTGTGTTCCTTTAAAAGGTCCTTTGCATTATTCATTGTTATCACATTCTTTCCAAATTATGTTTTGTAGTTTGCTATATAGATACTTCTACACTCTATAACATTATACATCATTGAAGTATTCGTTTATATAGGCAATTTATAATATTCTAATAAGTTCACATGCTTACTTTAACAATAATAAAGGAGCAGATTTTTCTGCTCTAAAGTATCCAATAATTACTGCAATCCTTCTCTCTATCCATAAATCCGTATTCTATTAAGTATCTTCTAATAGTTACAAAATCACTAAATATAGGTTTTATGATTCTATTGACCTCCACCTCTTTATATTTTTTATTGTACTCAAATTGACTTGCAAAATGAAAAAGAATAACTATTTTATCCTTTTCCTTTTTAGGAAGCTTTATAAGGCTTCCATCTTCCTTTAAAAATTTCTCCAATACCTTATCTTGATGTACCTTAGTAATGGCATACCTTTCATCCAGCATCCTCGGTGTCTTATGTATATCAATTATTTTATCTTCTTCCTTTTGTTTTTCTTCTACTAAGCTCATTAGTGCTAAAAAAACTTTAGCTTGCTTTTGCTTTTCCTTAAGTCTAAATCTATGATTTCTTACTGTTGATTTAGTAATGCTGTTTTTTTTGGCTATGCTTTCGTCATCAAGCCCTCCATAAAAATCATCAATCAAATCCGATTGTATTTGAGATAGACCTGTATATCGCTTATCCATGTTTAATAATACATCAAACATTGAGCTATGTGCATCCTTTATATGTTCCTCCACAGCTTTTTTGGCACTTAAAAAGACTGTGCCTTTAGGATAAATCACATCTTCATCGAAGTACTTTCCACACACAAGGCATAAATAATTCCCATCCTTTTTTGTATATCCCCTTTTAAGTTCATCTATTGATGCATTCCAAAAAAGCCCAGCAATATCCTTTATAGAATAAAAGTTAACATTTCGACTCAAATCATCACCCCATAATTGTTTATTATATATTAAACATAATTGTAATTTGTTTGTATTTATATTATATTTCTTATGATAGTGTTAGTCAAGTATTATGTTCATTTATAATTACAATTCATTAATTGTAATTATATGTTTATCTTTCTCTATTTCAGCTATGCAATTTCTTTTAGAAAATATTCGAGCTCTTTAGCAGTAAAAAAATAGCAA
>JANQEZ010000205.1 GCA_028278115.1 Clostridia bacterium | reverse complement strand
CCATTGAAAAAATCATCCCAAATATCAAGATATTTCTATAGGGTCTTTTCTTTTTTACAGGTTTGCTTTTTACCTCAATAATTTCTCTATAATCCTCTAAAAACTCATTTTTATCTTTATACATAAGGTTCATGCCTCCTTAAATTTATTGTTATTATAGTACAATAATAGCTTATAAAATTTAAAGAAATATGAACTATTTGTAAACAATTTTATCATTAGATACAATTGTAATTCTATGTTATAAGTTCTAGCTATCATCTATTATCCCGATGAGAGTTCTATAGAGCTTAATGAAGCCCTGCAGTACTTAAACAAATACTATATTTCCTATTTTTTTGAAAGTGTGAAGGTAAATACAGTTCCATAATGTCTGCTGCTCTTTACCTCAATATCTTCTTCGTGGTTGTTAATTATTGTTTTTACTATAAATAATCCAAGTCCACAGCCCCGTTTGTCTTCGCCCCTTGATTTATCAATCTTATGGAATCTATCCCATATATATCTTATCTCTTCCTGAGGAATAATTTCACCGCTATTTCCTATTGAAATATATATCTTTCCCTTTTTGTAAGTCGTAGTTACTTCTATTTTTCCATTATCATCTACAAATTTAACTGCATTATCTATTAGGTTGTACACAAGCCTTGTAATCTGTTCTTTATCTGCATATACAAAGTCATTTTCTCCACTGAGCTTAAGTTCTACATCAATATTTTTTTCTAGTAGCCTAGTCTCGAATTTATCAATTTCATTAACCAGCAGATGATTTATACTAAACTCTGTCTTGGAAAGGCATGCTGTTTTGCTTTCCATTTTGGATATGTCTAAAATATCGTTTGTCATTTTAGTCAATCTATCACTTTCACTAAGGGCTATTTTCAAATATTTATGCTGTTTTTCCCTTGGTATTGTTCCATCTAAAATTCCTTGTAGAAACCCCTTTATGGATGTTAAGGGTGAGCGAATATCATGGGAGAGATTGGATATGAAGTTTTTTCTCAGCTCCTCTTGCTTGTTTAACGCCTCTGCCATAAAATTAAAGTTCTCTGCTAATTGACCAAGCTCATCCTTCCTTGTGTTTATAAGCCTTTTTTCAAAATTACCCTTTGAGATGAATTTAACTGCCTCATTTAGGTTTTTTATATCCCTTTTTATATTTCTAGCTAAAAGGATTACTCCTATAGATGTTATTAATACTGAAAAGCTAAGGGCTGTCATAGTTATTCTGTAAACATCCGATACGGTTCTTTCTATCTCAGGAATAGGGGCATGAATAAATAAGGCAATTGCTACCTTATCTTCTACGATTATAGGGTAACCAATGGTAAGTACCTGTGAATCAAAATAGTTTCTAAATCTGCCTTTTCTTTTTATAATATGCCCTTTAAATACCTCTTCTATATCTTCACGCCCTAGTTTTTCACCAATCCATGATGCGTCGTCAAGCTCAGAGTCCACATAAATTTCTCCAAACCGATTTACCCACCATATACGGGCATTTAAATATTTATCAAGGGCCCCCATCTCTTGTTTTAATTCACTTATATACATGGGTCCTCTTTCATACACCAGAGAGTATTGCTCTTGGATTTTTTTACATTGTTCAATGAGTTCCTTTTCTTTTTGGTTCATAAAATATTCTTCAAAGGTAGAGGATATTATAAAGATTATTGCTATAAAGCTTATGATGATAACAGCTATATAGATTAAATACATCTTACCAAACAGTGATTTCAACTTATTTCACCTCAAATATACATTTTAATTGAGTAAATATTTGAAAAAAGGTTGAGTTTCAGGGTCACACATCTATATATAGAGATTCCAGTCAAAAGTTTAATTTATACACATCAAAAATCCCTAGAAACATCGGATATTTTGATATGTACATTAATATAGTATATGTATAAATT
>JANQEZ010000190.1 GCA_028278115.1 Clostridia bacterium | reverse complement strand
CCTAAAATCAATGCTCCAACAAAGCTTATGGTTGAACCAATTGGCTTTGGAAGGCGTATTCCACTTTCTCTAAGTATTTCAAAGGCAAGGAGCATAAATAATGCTTCTACTATAGTAGGAAAAGGTACACCTTCTCTAGCAGCCGAGATACTAAGAAGTAGTGGCGTAGGTATCATTTCTTGATGAAATGTAGTTAAGGCTACATATATGGCCGGCACACTGGTAGAAAGGAAAAAACCAAATCCTCTAACTATCCTATTTATGGTTGCATATATAAAATTATTATAATAGTCGTCATTTGCTTGAAAATATTCTATAAAGATATATGGTACTGTAAGCACATGGGGCGTTCCATCAACTACTAAAGCAATCCTTCCTTCCAGTAAATTTCCAGCTACTATATCGGGTCTTTCCGTATTGCCAACTGTTGAAAATGGAGAGAGGGGTGAATCCCTAATAAGCTCCTCTATGTACCCTGACTCAAGTATTCCATCAATATCTATATCATTTAGCCTTTTATCTACTTCCTTGATAATCTTATCATTTGCAATTCCTTCGATATAGCAAAGACATACCTTTGTCTTTGTTTTATCTCCTATTTCCCTAAATTTAAACTTTAAATCGGTGCTTCTTATCTTTCTTCTAATTAATGTCAAATTGATCATAACAGATTCATTGAAGCCTTCCTTTGGACCTCTAACTATTGTCTCACCAGTCGGCTCGTCAATAGCCCTTGTACTCCATCCCTTGGTATCTATAATTAAAGCCTCATCCGTACCGTCAATTAAGATAATGGTATTTCCATATAGACATGACCCAATCAGTTCATTCACATCTTTTTCTTTTCTGGCTCCACTGGTAAGTATTACTTTATTCTTTAATATATCTATCATTTCACTATTTGAATCAATATTCTTAAAGGTTAAGTTAACTATGGGCAATATGATATTTTCATTAATAATTGTCTTATTAATCATTCCATCTACAAAAATCAAACAAAACCTTAGGGGCAGCGATTCCTTTGTTTCAAACTCTCTAAATTTAATCATGTCATCCTTATTAAATATATTTTTAAACATTTTAATATTATCATCTAATGACTTGGTAAGTCTCCAATTTCCTACTGTTACTTCTGATTTTCTTTTCCTTTTTCCAAGCATCTTGTCCTTTATTATCTTAAACATATAGCCAACCTTCTCCCATTAAAAGCTTTAGAAACTTAAGAATTTTTTTCTAATATCAAATATTTAATCTAAGTACAGGTATTATTAGTTTGTATATTGATAAGGTAAAATATTCACAGTAATGTAGAAAAAAGAAATTTCATATATAGCTATTTATTCATCAGTACAATACTGTAGAAATTATACGCCTTAAAGAAACTTAAGCCGCTCAATTTTCAAAATTTTTTCTTGTTTTTACAAAAAGAAAAAGTCTATAATCATGGTTCCTGATTATAGACAATGTATTAGTATTTAGCTTGTCAGCTTCTAACTTACAAAGGAAATCTTATTATGAAGTGATTTCCTTCATTATCAATCTTAAGCTCAATATCTCCTTTATTTTTTTCTACCAATCTTTTAACTATATGAAGTCCCAGTCCACTACCCTCTTTGCCCTTTGTAGTAAAGCCTTTATCAAATATTTTTTCCCTTAGCTTGTCAGTAATGACGGGCACATTATTGATGACTTCAAATACATATTCGCCAAGCTCTTCATATATCTTAATGGTAAGCTTCTTGTCATCTCCTTCTGCCTTATCTAAGGCATACATGGCATTTTTCAATAAGTTTGTCAATATCTTAGTTAAATCATAGGTTTTAACGGGTAAATTACATTCTAATTTAATACAGTCCATTTGTATTTCAATATTTTTCTCCCTTGCCTTTGACAAAAATGAAAATATGGTTGATTCAATTTCCGGTATGCCTATTTCATATTTTTCTTTTATGGCTGAACCTTCGTTACTTGCTTTGATTAGATAGTTAAGTGCTTTATCGTAATGCTCCAGTTCTAAAAGACCCCAAATGATTTGTAAATGATTTGTAAAGTCATGTTTGTATATTCGGAGTTTTTCATTCATCTTTTCACTTAAAACTAACCGATAGTTTGCCATTTCCTTTTCAGTAACTACCCTAGAAAGCACCAGTGTCTCTATAACTATTAATAGGGGCATAATAATACTCACAATAATTATTGGAGTAAAATTGTTTTGAAGATTATCTTTTACCGTCCTTGTCAGTTCATATTTTGGAACTGTCGCTGCTAAAGACCAGCCTTTTGGAGATAATGGTGCAATTCCTAAAGTATGCTGCTCATCGTCGATAATTACATCATTGACTTTATAAAACTCTTTCTCTTTAAGTTGTAAAACGAGCTCAGATAAGTTATAGGGCTTCGTATTTAGGATGGGGCTATTATTTTGATCATATATTACTACCCCACCTGTATCTCCAATAAAGGTTTCTTCATAGATAGCTTTAAATTTATCGGGATTTATTGTGGCAAAGACATATCCAACGTTTTTGTTTCCTTTTAAAGCTGATATTCTATATATTAGAAAAAATATATTTTCCTCTTTAGATTTATAATAAAAATAGTCTGAATCTGCATATCTCCATTCAATGGTAGATTTCTTTGATATCAAGTTTTTAAATGGATCACTTTTAAAGAATCTATTGCTGTCAATTTCTACATCTTCATCGGATGCTATAACTTGTCCACTGCTATTAATACAGGCAACGCTATCTATATAGGCTGCATTATTCTTTAAAATTACAAGCTTTTCTTTTATGAAGGATGATATTGTAATTTTATAATCATCACTTAATTCCTCAAATTTTTCTAACCCTACTTTTACTCCATTATGGTCTACAAATTCGGATAACCCTTTTTCAATGTCACCCAATGCAAAGTTTATAGATTGACTGGTTTTTTTAAGTATTTGCTCCATGTTTTCTTTTTTCTCATTCTCCACTGCACTAATCGTACTATTATAAAGAAAATTCATATATATAGCAATCGGTATATATATTATAATCAGTAAAAATATCAAAAATCTTACACTTAAAACTCTATTTTTATTTAAAAGATTAAGGAGTCTTCTCACTTTTATCCACTCCATTTTTAAAATAATACTTAAATGCATCCAAATTCAGAATCTATTAAGCTTACCATACAAAGTATTTTTTGTAATCTTCTTAAATTTAGTTCTTTTAGGCTTTATACATTATATCATAAACTATAAGCTGCATTACTAAAATATATGATATATTATAGATGTGTGACCGAGAAGTTTTACTTTCAATGTTTTGCTGTGAGCTGTCAGCCATTAGCTGTTAGCCAAATAGGTATTGTAGTTTTGGCGAAGAAATATTTGAAATAAAGGTTAAATTTCTAAGTCACACATCTATAGGTAACCAACACTAAAACTTAAAATAAATTTCAAAGAAAATAATGAACGCTTCTGCATTTTTTATTTGAAATTTATTAAACTTTAAAGTTGGTT
>JANQEZ010000188.1 GCA_028278115.1 Clostridia bacterium | reverse complement strand
AATAAAATACTGGCAGCCTCGGCAGTAAGAATAGGAGGTATTGCAGCCAGCCTTTCCAAGATGGCATTCGGAAATAAAATTGGTTTAAAGCTACAGACTAAAATGAAGCTCAGCCAATTATTTAAAGCCGACTACGGCTCAATGATTTTAGAAATAGATGAGAGGGAGGATTTAAACCCTCTATTTGATGGAATAGAATATAGAGTTTTAGGAAAAACACAAAGAAAACCTTCAATAGATGTAAATGGAATAAGTATAGATTTAGAGGATGCTATAAGTGCCTGGAGAGAGCCCTTAAAGGATATTTTTCCTATCAAAGAGGACCTAGAAGGAATTCCTGAGAGTATATCTTATAAAAATGGCAGTAAAGCCAAAGCTTCTATAAAAATAGCAAAGCCAAGGGTATTTATACCAATATTTCCGGGAACCAATTGTGAATACGATACAGCCAGGGCTTTTGAAAATGCTGGCAGCATAGTAGATACATTTGTATTTAAGAATCTAAGGTCATCGGACATTGAAAAGTCCATAAAAGAAATGGTCCATAAAATAGAAAGCTCACAAATAATAGCACTGCCCGGAGGCTTTAGTGCTGGAGATGAGCCCGATGGATCAGGGAAATTTATTGCAACTGTATTTAGAAATCCTTGGGTTAAGGAAGCTGTAATGGAGCTTATCCAAAAAAGAGATGGATTAATAATAGGGATATGTAATGGATTTCAAGCACTTATCAAGCTGGGATTACTTCCATATGGAGAAATAAGGGATATTGACGAAAGCAGTCCAACCTTGACCTTTAATAAAATAGGCAGACATGCCTCCTGTATGTCAATGACTAAAGTCGTTTCCAACCTTTCACCTTGGCTTAATAACCTTAAGGTTGGAGATGTCCATAGAATAGCAATATCCCATGGAGAAGGAAGATTTGTAGCCGGGGAAGAGGTAATGAAAAAACTTATAGAAAATGGTCAGATAGCAACTCAATACGTGGACTTTCATGGTAACCCAAGCTATGATGGAGAATTTAACCCCAATGGCTCATTTAATGCAGTTGAGGGAATAACCAGTCCCGATGGAAGAATATTTGGAAAGATGGGGCATTCCGAAAGAATAGGCAAGGATATATGCAAAAACATACCGGGGAATAAAGACCAGAGATTATTTGAAGCGGGGATAAGGTATTTTAGATAGAAATGCCGTTGCATTCTTTAGGGTCGAATCTAGAGGGACGGGTGCGAGCTTATGGGTAGTGCTCTGGAGGCGGGTACAAGTTAATGGGAAGGACTTTGGGGTGGTAGTTACAACGACACACTATGGAGAATTTAATTCTTTACACGACCTTTAAGAATGACCTAATAGACTGTAACATTGTAACCGACTTCCAGGAATGACATAATAGATTGTACCTTGTACCTGACCATGAAGATATGACCTATAAGAATGTACCTGCATTATTTATCTGATTAAACACAGTTATGCGAATTAACATTGAAGTTCAAAACATATAATTCGATATAAACACGTACTATTTAATAAATAATGCAACGAAATGTACGCAAAAATCATTGACGGAGCAATTTCTCTTTGTTAAGATTTAATTGAGGAGTGATAAATTTGAAGGAATTTATTGATTTAAAGATAGGTATTATAGGTGGAGGGCAGTTAGGCAGAATGATAGTACAAGAGGCGAAGAAAATGGGACTGTATGTAGTCATATTAGACCCTACACTCGGCTCTCCGGCTGGTCAAATCGCTGACGAACAAATTATCGCTGACCTCAACAATGAAGAGAAAATTAAAGAATTAGTTATTAAATGTGATATAACTACCTTTGAGATTGAACATATAAATACTGATATTCTAAAAAAGCTTGAAGAAAGTGGAGAAAATATTTCTCCACCCTCTAGAGTATTAGAAATAATTAAAGATAAATCGAAGCAGAAGAAATTTCTTAATGAATATAATATTCCTACAAGTAAATGGAAGAAATTCAATGAAGATGAGCCCATAAATGAAACCTTTTCTTTTCCCGTAGTTCAGAAGGCATGTAGGGGAGGGTATGATGGTAGAGGAGTTTACGTCATAAAAAATGAAGAAGACGTAAAAAATAGACTTAGAGCAGAATCATTCCTTGAAGAATATATTGACTTCGATAAAGAGCTGGCAATAATAGTTGCAAGAAGTAAAAATGGAGAAATAAAATCCTATCCACTGGTTGAAATGATATTTGATGAAGAAGAAAATATTTGCGACATGATTATAGCTCCAGCTAGAGTAGATGAAAAAATTTATAAAGAAGCATCTGAGATTGCCAAAGATTGCGTTGAAGAACTAAAGGGTGTAGGGGTTTTTGGAGTAGAGATGTTCCTTACAAAGGACAACAGAATTTTAGTAAATGAAATTGCTCCAAGAGTTCATAATTCAGGTCATTACTCAATTGAAGGATGCGTCACATCTCAATTTGAACAGCATATAAGATGTATTATGGGTTTACCACTTGGCTCAACGGAGCTATTAGCCCCTACAGTAGTAATAAATCTTTTAGGAGATAAAATGCACCGGGGAACACCTAAGTATATTGGAGTACATGAATCCCTAGAAATTTTAGGAGTTAACCTTCATATTTATGGAAAAAAAGAGACTAGACCCTATAGAAAAATGGGACATGCTACCATTGTTGACGGAAAAATTGAAAATGCCATTGAGAAGGCATATATAGTAAAGAAAACTTTAAAGGTTTTATCCAAGGAGGCTGATTATGGAAAATAAGATGCCCTTAGTTGGGATTATTATGGGTAGTGATTCAGACCTGCCTGTCATGAAGGAAGCTGCAAAAATACTAGATAGCTTTGGAATCCCCTACGAGCTCACTATAGTTTCAGCCCATAGAACACCTGATAAGCTCTTTGAATATGGGAAAACCGCTGTTTCAAGAGGCTTAGATGTTATTATTGCCGGTGCAGGGGGAGCAGCCCACCTTCCGGGAATGATTGCATCAATTACAGAATTGCCGGTCATAGGGGTTCCAATAAAGACTTCAACTCTAAATGGAATAGACTCCCTTTTATCCATAGTGCAAATGCCCGGTGGAGTTCCAGTGGCTACCGTAGCCATAAATGGAGCTAAGAATGCTGGAATTCTTGCAACCCAGATATTAGGCATAAAAGATGCTAAGACTAGGAAAAAAGCTAAGGAATATAAAGAAGATTTAGAAAAACAAGTTAAGTCGAAGGCAGATGAGTTAGAAAAGATTGGATATATAGAATACCTAAAAAGCATGGCTAAGTAGCTTAAAACTAAACTCTGAAACTACCCGGGAGGATAAAAATGCTAAAAAAAGAGATGTTATATGAAGGTAAGGCGAAAAAAGTATATAAGACTGACTCTGCAGACAGATATATAATAGAGTATAAGGATGATGCAACCGCATTTAATGGAGTTAAAAAGGGAACAATTGTGGGTAAGGGAGTAATTAATAATAAAATGTCGGCATTAATATTTAAGCTTTTAGAAGAAAAAGGAATACCTACACATTTTGTAGAGCTTTTAAGCGATAGAGAAATGGTAGTAAAGGATGCTGCGATTCTTCCCCTTGAGGTTATTATAAGAAATATTGCAGCGGGCTCCCTAGCAAAGAGATTAGGGCTTGAAGAAGGGACAGTTATGGAGAGCCCGGTTTTAGAGCTTTGCTATAAGAACGATGACTTAGGTGACCCGATGATAAATGAATATCATATAAGAGCTATAAAGCTTGCTACAGATG
>JANQEZ010000171.1 GCA_028278115.1 Clostridia bacterium | reverse complement strand
AAAATGTAAGCCACCTCTAAGTATGACGGGAGAATATACAGTATTTAAATCAAGGAGAAGCGATGACGGAAAATATCATAGTGAAGGCTGTAACTATTTATTTAAAGAGGTATTGGAAATAGATTTAAGTGAAGCTATACAAAAGTATAACCCATGTAAAACATGCAAGCCTTTAGAATATAAAGATGAGATTCAGTGATGGGAGTATGAAAATGAACTATATGAAATTACTCATGATGATATTTTTTACCTCGGTTATTATAAAAACCTATTTATATCCCAGAGTAAAAAATGAACCATATCTAAATTGGTTTTTAAGTACATATAAGAAAAATAAAATTAGCCCTTTAGTTGATATATTCTTAGGTATACTATATCTTATCTTTTATGATAAATATAAATTTTCCACAATATTTTTCTCAAATATATTCTTATCTGCCACCCTATTACCCATTGCCATAACTGATTTTAGAACAAAGCTAATTCCCAATAAACTTCTAGCCTTAGGGATTGCTTTAGGGTTTTTTACCGCTATATTTAGTGAGGAAATATCTATCTTAAACGTACTGATGAGCTTCGCAGTCTGTGGAGGAATAATGATGGCAATATCTTTACTAACAAAGGGAGCACTAGGAATGGGAGATGCAAAGCTGTTTGCATGTATAGGAATTTTTCTAGGGATTCAAATGACTCTAGGGGTAATCTTCTTATCTGCCATTCTAAGTGGATTAGTAGGTCTTTTTCTACTGGTCTTTAAAAAGGTCGACGGAAAAACAACTATTCCCTTTGCACCATTTATAGCTGTCTGTACAATATTTATTATGATTATAAGCTAACCGGCATAAAAGCAGGGAGGTCTGTATAGTGATGGACGTAGCTAAAGAAAGATTTAATTTTACCTATGAAAATAATTCTACATCTAGCTTTTTAGTGATAAATATGAGCTCAAATGAAAAAATACTCGAATATCAAATAGAAATGCTTCATAACAATTCATGTCAAGGTATTCTCAGCCTTAATGTGAGACAAAAAAATGATGAAATCAAATTATACTATAATATTACTTCTAAATTGACATTAAAGCAGTTTTTAAAAAGAAAGAAACTCAGTAAAATTGAATTCATCAATATACTAACAGGGATTACAGAAACCCTTATTAAGAGCAAGGAGTACTTTCTATATGATAATGGATTTATAATTGATGAAGAGCTTATATATATAAACCCCAGCAGCCTCGAGACTGAAATGGCATATATCCCAGTTTCTCTAGATACAAATGCAGGTCAGAGCTTTAAGAGCTTTCTAGGTAAGCTCATTATTTCCTCAGTTAAAATAGATGAAGACTCATCAGGAAGCTATATACAGAAAATTTTAAATTACTTAAAGCAAGATGACTTCAGTATTTCTGATTTTGATAAGCTTCTTAAAGACATTAAAAACAAAGAAAGCAAAGAAAAGCTTTTGGGCAATAAAGAATCAAACCACCCCCTGCAAAAGTCAATCCATATCCACAAAGATACAGCTGACCCAAAAGAGAATGTAAGGCATGTAAATATAAAAGATAATGGAGCAGAAACTATTGGAAATAAAAGAATAAATAAGATTGAGACAGCTAAAGAATCAGATGAAGAAATTGAAACAGCTATAAAAAAGAAATACCATCCCAAATACATAATCATAGCTATATTATCTCAGATACCAATAATAATCACTTTAGTCTTTAGCCTAGATACAATAATTGCTGTGGCAGGGGATGCTATAAGCGGTTACTTAGGGGCTGCACTAATTGTAGCAGCTATAGATATCTTACTCTTTAGATACCTATTTAAGGAAGAACATATGGAGGAAATAAAGATTTCCAATAGGAAGATCGAGTCCAAGTCTTCCCTTACAGGACCAAGTGTAAATATGTCTAAAAGAGAAAAATATAGTACAAAGGAATCCTCTGCCAAAATGGATTCACATATAAAAGATGAAGAAGTATATGAATTAGTCAATAGAAACTCTCCTAACCAAAATGAAACTGTAATACTAGATAAAGAATCTAAAGAATATGCATATCTACAAAGAATGAATAATGGAATAATCGACAATGTGGCTATAACTAAAGAAAATTTTATTATTGGAAGACTTCCAAATTATGCTGATTATCTAATAGAGAATAGTGCCATAGGAAGAACCCATGCAGAGATTTTTCGCAGGGAAGATAAATATTTTATCAAAGATTTAAATTCAAAAAATGGGACATTTATAAATGAGGCGAGGATTGATAGTAATAAAGAATATCATATTAATAATGGTGATATATTAAAATTTGCCAATATAGAATATACATTTCTTTGCTAAGTGGTTAAATCTTATATAGAGTTAGGATATAAGGAAAAAAGGATAGGAAATGAGGAGTATATTAAAAAAATCAAAGCTTTACTAAAGACATGAAGGGCATCTTAAAAAGAATTATGGTGGTGGGGAGGAAAAAATGATTAAAAATGTTTTAAATGATAGATATAGAATATTGAAAGTTCTAGGAGAAGGCGGAATGAGTACAGTGTATCTTGCCGAGAACATAAGGCTTAAAAGCCTATGGGCAATAAAGAAGATTGATAAAGAAGCTAATTCAAGATTTGATCTTTTAGCTGAGCCTAATATTTTGAAAAAATTAAACCACCCATCACTCCCTAGAATATTTGATATCATCGAAGACGATAAAAATATCTATATAATAGAAGATTATATAGAGGGTATACCACTTAACAAAAAGCTATTGAGGTGCGGAAAAATAGCGGAGGAGACAGTTATTACATGGGGACTTCAGCTATGCAATGTCCTTATATACCTTCATAGTCTAAAACCTAATCCAATCATATATAGAGATATGAAGCCGTCGAATATTATACTTACCCATGAAGGCTTAATAAAATTGATAGACTTTGGAATTGCAAGGGAATATAAGACAGAATCCATATTAGATACTACCTATATCGGAACAAGGGGATATGCATCACCAGAGCAATATGGAGGAGCACAGACCGATATAAGAAGTGACATATATAGCTTAGGAGCAACATTATATCATCTGCTTACGAGAAATAGCCCAAAGAATCCCGGTTTTGAAATAAAAGCAATAAGGGAAATTGATAGTACCCTATCAAAAGGAATGGAGGATATAATAGAAAAATCCACTAAAATCGACCCAAATCAAAGATACCAATCGGCACAGGAGCTATATCACCATCTACAAAGCCTAAGTAAAAGTCCAAGCAATCATAGAAAAAAAAGTATAAACAAAAAATTAAACCTTGTATCAATGATACTTTTGATACTGTTTTTTTCATATATGATATTTACTGGCTTACTTGAAGTAATTAGTCTTTTTTAGTCATTGAGCTTAGGAGGAGAGTATGATTTTAAATAGTATATTAAAGATTATTCTAGGTATAAGCGGAATAATCATCACAATAATCTGGCTTATCAAATCATCAAAAGAACCAGATATAAATAATACAAATTATCATAGTTCAAGCACCTTTGAAGTATTCAATACCTCACCCCATAGAAAAATTGGAGTAAATGATAATTATAGGGAGATAAAATATAACTTACCTATAAAACAAACAAACTCAACGACTTTACTAAAACCTTCCCAAAATCATAATGAAATTCAAGAAACAGTTCTATTAGAAAAAGATTCAAACTGAAAAAAAGTAATTGAAACCTTTAAAGCTAAGGGATAATACGTCATAAAACTCCTTTTTTCCTTGGTTTGAGGACCTAAAAGAATGACATGAATTACTACGAACTACTAACCACTAACTACGAACGGACAAAGGGTCTTTGGACTTAAAAGTCGAGGTGATTTTTATAACAATAAAATACATTGGAATAATCATGCTTATCACACTTGCATTAATAAGTGATATAAAGACATATAAAATAAAGAACTACATACTTCTGCCCTTTATCATAGCAGGATTTATAACAAATATTTATATAGACGGAATTTCAGGATTAGTTTTTTCCTTTAAAGGTATGGCTGTCCCTACTATATTATTAATCACATTATTTGCATTGAGAATGCTGGGAGCAGGAGATATAAAACTTTTCAGCACCATCGGTGCTATCATGGGTCTAGACTTTGTACTATATACTATGGCATACTCCTTTCTTGCTGGAGGAGCTATGGCACTATTTCTAATAATATTTAGGAAAAATGGTATAGAAAGATTCAAATATCTTTTTAAATATCTAAAGAGCTGTATTATAACTCTATCTATCTTACCATATACGGATTTCAAAGATAAGAGTGACGGAGGTAAATTTAGATTTGCCTTTGCTATAGCCTGCGGAGTCTTAATCAATCTTTTTCAAAAAAATTAATATAGAAATTGAAGTAAATCTATTAGTTTGTAATTTTGCTATATAGGGTTAAGGTGCTTGCTTTACCTTTATTTTTTAGGAATTCACGCCTTCTTGTAAGAAATTGAATGATAGCAACAAAGTCAAATAACATCCATCATCTCAAAAAAGACCCATAAAAATTTCCCTAATCTCAACCTCAAACTCAACCTCAAAGGATTCACCCTAATACTTGCAGCTTGGAACTTAGAGCTTACAACTAAAGTGCGTCACTAGACGCCTTTGTCCTTTATTTAGTTATTAGTGTTAAATAATTTAAAAGAAGGATATATATAAATCATAAAGAATAATTAACTATAAGGTTTTGTATTAACTCTATTTTATCAAGGAGGAAACAGTAATGGTTGAAAAAGTGAAAATTTCTGAAAACCTTCAAATATCTAGGATTGTACATGGATTATGGAGATTATCAGATTGGAATATGTCAAATAAAGAAATATTAAGATTAATTGAAGACTGTATAGAGCTTGGAGTAACAACCTTCGATCATGCAGATATATATGGAGATTACAGGTGTGAGGAAATATTTGGCGATGCACTAAAGCTTAAGAGTCAACTGAGGAATAAAATGCAAATAATTACAAAATGCGGAATAAAGTTGATTTCTAAAAATAGACCAGAACACAAAATAAAGTACTATGATACAAGTAAAGAACACATAGTGAAATCTGTAGAAAAATCCCTTAAAAACTTCAATACTGATTATATAGATGTGCTTTTAATACATAGACCTGACCCTTTTATGAATCCAGATGAAGTGGCGCAGGCATTTACTGAGCTAAAAGAGCAGGGAAAGGTTTTAAACTTTGGGGTTTCTAATTTCAACCCATCCCAATTTAATATGCTGAGCTCAAAATTAGATTTTCCAATTGTAACAAATCAAATAGAAATTTCTGTTGGAAATTTTGAAAACTTCCATAATGGAGTCATAGAGCAGTGTCAAGAAAAATCCATATCACCAATGGCATGGTCACCACTTACAGGTGGAAAGATATTTAACTCAGAAGAAGAAAAAATAATAAGAATAAGACAAACACTTGAAAAAATAAAGTCACAGGTCGGTGCAGATTCCATATCAGAGGTTATGTATGCTTGGCTTTTAAACCATCCTGCTAGAATAATTCCTATTGTAGGAAGTAGTAAGCTAGATAGAATAAAAAGTGCAATTAATTCAATAAAAATCAAGCTTACCAGAGAGCAATGGTTTGAAATGTGGCAAAGCTCTACTGGTAAAACAGTTCCTTAAAGTAAACAAGATAAATAATGAATATGTTATCTTTGCACTAGAGCATCGCAAAATATTTTGATATTTGCTTGACTATTAACTTTGAAAATGCTAAAATTTTGAATTTGAAAATCAAGCTGTAAGCAACGGTTTATGATGGTAAACCTCATATGAGGAGGAGTAATAATTGGTATATGACATTATAATAATTGGGGGCGGTCCTTCAGGTGCTACTCTTGCAAGAATGCTTGATGAGAAATATAAAGTACTACTTATAGATAAAAGGAATCTTAATGATGAAACTAATTTCAAGTGCTCGAAATGCTGTGGGGGTCTACTAGCTCCAGATGCACAAAAGGTTCTGGCTCAATTTGGATTAGGTCTGCCTAAAGATGTTATAGTGGGACCACAGATGTTTAGCGTGAGATCAATAGATATTGATAATAACATACAAAAATATTACCAAAGACATTATATTAATGTTGACCGTGAAAAATTTGATAGGTGGTTGATATCATTAATACCTAAAAATGTTGAGCTTATGACCTCATGTGTTTTTAAGGGCTATTTAGAAATGGAAAATAATATAGAAATTGAAGTATTTAATCGGGGTAAAGCGGAAAAATTATCTACCAAAATACTTGTAGGGGCAGATGGAGCAGCTTCAAAGGTAAGACGCATGACATTTGAAGATGATAAATCACCAGACCTATATATATCAATACAGGAGTGGTATGAGACAACCAAGGAATCCCCTCATTTCATTTCAGTATTCGATGAAGAAGTCACAGATTTTTATTCATGGGTAATTCAAAAGGAAAATCGAACTATCCTTGGAGCTGCCATATTAGATTATCCTAATGCCAATGAAAAATTTCAAATATTAGTTAACAGACTAAAGGAGAAAGGTTATAAATTCGAGAAGCGTGTTAAGCGTGAAGGGGCTTGGATTATGCGGCCAAGAAGCCTAAAACAGATAAATCTTTTCAAAGGTAATGTAGCTCTGATAGGTGAAGCAGGAGGCTTTATCAGTCCAAGCTCTGCTGAAGGAATCAGTTACGCATTGAAAAGTGGAAGCATTCTAGCTGATTGTATTAATAAGTCTATGAAAAATTATGGATTGAAGTATAAGAGGAAAACATTTAAACTGAGGATGAATATATTGGTAAAGAGATTAAAATCATTATTAATGTACAATAAATTTACTAGAAAGCTAATAATGAAGACCGGTGTATTATCTATGGAAGTTGACAGGTAAATCCTTGTAACGAACGGGGTCGGGCTAGAACAAGTATAAAGCAATGAATCAAGTTAAGTTATTACATGTTCTAGCCTGACCCTTCTATTGCTATGACCCTTCTATTGCTACTACATATATTTCTAGAATCTCTATAGCAATACCATATATATTATCCAATTCTGCCAAGTAAAAGAAAAGAATGATGTATAAAAGACAAAGGCCATTTATCTGCTATCTGCCTTTGTCTAATTTTGTTTTTGATAGAATAGTTTCATCACACTCTTCTACAGTATCCATATTGGGAGCTAAAACATATAGAAAAAGTGAAATATTATCTTCCTTAAGGTGTCTAACATAGGTTCTTCCCTTTAGAGTGATTATAGGAAAATCTTCGTTATTATAATATTTTTCAATTGGTCTGCCGTATTGAATATATGCTGTATGATTTTCAGTAAAGCTATGGACGGGGCTATTCGTTATTATAGTGGAGTCTACCTTAGTCCAACCTTCGTAATCAATATAATTTACATCGTACTCAATTTTATCAATAGAAACATCAAACCTCACTTTATCCCGAGGGCATCCTAAGCTCCCAAGAACTAACACTTCTTGGTCATACTTCGGTACTAAAGATACTTCATCAATATTTATGCTTCCATCACTATTAAATCCAAAGGGTGGATGGGAGACGTCCTTGCTTTTAACTAGATAGCCCCCATAAAAACTACTGAAGTAACTTGAGCTTGGATTATAATATGAGGATGAACCTTCTCGAAGCTGAAAATGACCAAAATTATAAAGGATAGTTAAATCAGTATTTTTTCCAAAATATCTTGAAAAGCCTATATTATCATTAAAGGTCATGACAAAGGGATACCAGTCCTTGTTTCTTGTACTCAAGCCACCGGGGATTTTTAGCCCTATATCATGCTTATTCATTAGACTCTCCCCTTCATGGATTTTGCTGTAAAAAAACATGACTATATAGCTCCTAAGTGGAAAATATAAGGAGCTGTTAAATAGAATAAATAAAACTATAAAAAAAGCAATACTGTATTTAATAATCTTCCTTTTCATCATATCAATTCCACCCGTCAAAAATATCATTTCCATAAAAACTATAGAGCTTTCTGAAGAAATTAAAGCATAAAAAATATGTCGAAAAATGGATAAAATAGGTATGCAAACTGTATTAGATTTATTATATACTATAGATATTAACAGATTTTATGAAGGGGTATCCATATGTTAAACCTAGATATATTAACGAAAATTGAATTTTTAATAATAGTATGCTTCTCATTTTTAATCTTTATATTTGTATTATCAATGAATAAAAGCATAACCCTTTCAAAGGTATTTGGCACAGCCTTTTTTATTCCCTTTTCAATAAGTGCTTTTTCGGCTCTATTTATTACAGAGCTGGCTCTTACATATATATTTTGGCTTTCAGAAGTAGTATTATCAATAATTTTCTTAATAATAATAGTTTTTAGCTCTAGGAAAAAAAACTATGATGTCTTTATGTACTTTATTTTTATGATTAGTATACTCTGCTGCATAATGCTTTATAAGCTTAGCATAATACCATTATATGACTTATCCCATAGTAATCAAGCCTTAATATTGATATATATAATTATAATGAACCTTATACTGTTGAAATATAAAAAAATGTCCATGAAAACCTTCTTTTTAGGCAATATTTTTCTGCTAATAAGTGGATTTATAAATTATTTTCAAGACCAAGAATATATAAGACAAATTTCAGTAATATGTAAGCTCGCCGCATACTTTACATTTTATTACTATTTTTATAGGCTGATTTATGATAAATTTATCAATAAGGTAAAAGAGGCAAATAAGTTGAAAAAGTCAATAAATAGAGAGCTTAATAGAGAAGTAAAAAAGCAAATGCTGCATTATGAAATTGCTAAAGAAAAGCTATTGATGAAGTCTAAAACAGACTCATTGACTAAAGCATACAACAAGGAAGCGATAATTAATATGATTGATGATTTAATAAAATTTAAGGGAAAAGAGGATTTTTCAATATTGATGTTTGATATAGACAACTTCAAAAAAATTAATGATACCTATGGACACATTAATGGTGATATTTGCATTAAGAGTCTGGTTAATATCGTAAGGGGAAGTATACGTGACGTGGATGTTCTTGGAAGATATGGAGGAGATGAATTTCTACTGGTACTGCCGGCATTAGATTTAAAAGAGGCAAGGTTAGTGGCTGAAAGACTTAGAAAAAACGTAAACACCTTAAGTAATCCCAAATTTACCATATCAATTGGTGTGGCAACCTATCCCCAGGATGGCAAGAGGGTAAAGGATTTAATCTCCATAGCAGATGAAGGATTATATCAATCCAAAAAGAGCGGTAAAAACACTGTATCACACTCTATACTGTCTTAGTTGTATATATGGGGTTATGAGACTTAACAGGTATATTTTAAAATAAGCTTTTTAAAAAATTCGGGGGTAAAATCTCGAATTTTTTATTGTAATAAAGAATCTAACATTTTTACAGATAAAGTAGTTTTTCATGAATTTTATTTTCACACTAATGACTTTCCTACATATTATGGTATTGAACGTATAATGAATTAACAATTAAAATTTTATGAGGTGATATCTAAATGGAAAATTTCTATGGCTATGATAGAATGGAGCATGAAGACATGATGGCAATGGAAAACATGATGGCAATGGAAAATGTAATGGGTGCAATGCATCCAATGCAACCAATAATGCATCCAATGCACCATATGAATCCTATGGCTTCAATGTGTGCTATGATGTGTGCTTGTTTAGCAGCTATGCAATCAATGTGTGCAATGCAGCCAATGGATCAAATGCCAATGCCTATGCCAATGCCTATGCCTATGGCAATGCCAATGCAAATGGGAATGCCGCCTATGGAGCCAAATGCAATGCAGCCTATGAACGCAATGATGGACCCAATGCAATCAATGAACTCCATGTATCCTACAAAGTAAAAATTGATAAAAGAATGTATCTAAAAGGCTCCTACCTGATACCAAGTAGGAGCCTCAGGCTGCCCCCAAAACCCCAATCTCTTCGTTGTTGCTAAAGGTGAGAACTCTTACGTATTTCTTTATACGCTGCGACCTCTCACTTTCAGCACGCCTCGAACTTCGGATTTCTCAACAGCCTGTCATCTTGTTGACTTTG
>JANQEZ010000142.1 GCA_028278115.1 Clostridia bacterium | reverse complement strand
CCTAGAATGTCTATTAATGATATTTCATTACCATTAATAGTTTATCGACTTAAAATTTACTCAAAGCATTTTTTAATTACTTCCTTGGCTATATCCATTGTATTTGTTCCTCCGCAGCCATTACATTGATTATCCTTAGCTCCACTATTTTTATTTAGCTTAGCCTTTAAAGAAGTTAATTCAGCCTCTAATACATTTACCTCTGCAATTAATGGATTTTTTCTTACCCTTCTTCTCTTCATTTATATAATCCCTTCCTTGTTTAAGTTAGTACAAAATTTCAACTCAAACTCATATAGTACTTTAAAGCAAAGTTTAGTCTGTAAATACTATATCTTCACAGTTCTTCTTAATTTATAATATTTTTATCTCTACAGAATGTTTCATTAGCTTATAAAAATTTTATATGCTCCATATGTAATTATATATATTTCCTGTTTGACATAAAAATACTCTGCCCTACAATCTATGTAGGTACAGAGTATCACAAATGCAGAATTTGCTCTAAACATGTTGAAAAAACACAATTTCCCGGGTAATGACTTTATTATAAGGCATTTTTGAAATCAAAAATTTTTTTCCTAAGTTACTACTTAAGCCACATATAAATTCTGCTTATAAAGCATATAAATTTCTTATAGCATATTTTTCCAGAATTTGATAAAATGTATGATGAGGTGTTATTCATGATAAATATAAAACAATTGATGGAGCAAAAGAGAAATCATTTAGAATTACTAATACAAAAAAAAGATGGAGATTTATCAGATTCTGAGATAATCGCTATTAGCCAGGAGCTTGATACCATAATAAATATGTATAATAAAGCTACTGAAGATAAAAATACTGAAACTGATTAGTATAGAGCCCTATTAATTAGAATCTACTCAAAAGGCTATGCTTTCTAAGCATTAATTTATTTTTAGAGACAATAATGAAGCATTCTACTCTTTTCTTTAAAGTATTAAAATGTATATCAGCAGAGGATTAACATTTCCTCTATTTTTTAAGCTCTTTATTTTTCTTTTTTAAATAATCCTTCCATATTTCATAACCTGCTCTATGATATTCTTCTAATATTTTTTCTATTTCTTCCGGGGTATTTAACTCAGGTGCAATTATATGAACTACTGTATTTTCCAATTTATAAGTATTATCATAAATCATTTTATTATCAAGTTCATATTTTGCCATGTTATATCCCCCTTTATTAAATCCTATGAAGTTTAACCTTTGTACTATTCCCAGTGTTCACTTTACTTTATAATTTTGTATTTTTAAAACAGCCTACATCCTTTAACTGGCTCATTTATAAACTATTTTAACTCGTTGTGCTATAGAGAATCCAAATTAAACTTTTGACTGGAATCTCTATAGTAAATCATTAATTTTAGTTTATCCATACTTAAGGGGGTTTTGATATTTCATTTGAGTGATTTTTATGAATCTGTTTTAACCTATAAAATATAAGTAAAACAGATTCATAGCATGAACCAAAAGGAAATATCAAATACCCCCGGCGGCGTGAACTAGCACAAGGGGTTATTTTAGTATTTTTCTAACCATATTTATTCTATCTTTATATGGAGGGAAGATTAGTTTCATATTTAATTTGGAAGACTTCTTAATCATGCTTTTGGCATGTGAAAAGGTGTAAAAGCTGTCTTTCCCATGATAGGAACCTATTCCTGAATTTCCGACGCCACCGAAGGGCATATATGGTGTAGCCACATGGGATACTGTATCATTTATGCATCCACCGCCAAAGGATATGTTGTCTATTGTCATGTTCTGTATACTTTCATTTTCGGAAAAGATGTAAAATGCCAATGGTTTTGGCTTTGATTTAATTATTTTTACAGCTTCATTTATATCCTCATATCCCATTACGGGTAGTATAGGCCCAAATATTTCATCTTCCATGACCTTATCGTCCCAGCCTATATTATCTAAAATAGTTGGCTCTATATACAAAATATTTTTGTCGTGATCTCCCCCGTGAAAGACTTTAGGTGTGTCTATTAATGAAACTAGTCTATCAAATTGCCGGGAATTTACTATCTTTCCATAGTCTTCACTTTCTTTAGCCTCAGTTCCATAAAACTCTTGTATGGTCTTCTTCATTTTTTCTAGAAGCTTTCCTTTAATGCTGTTATGGGCATATATATAGTCGGGTGCTACACAGGTCTGACCAGCATTTAGAAATTTACCCCAAACAATTCTCTTTGCAGCTATATCTAAATTAGCATCTTCATGTACAATTACCGGACTTTTTCCTCCTAGCTCAAGGGTTACCGGTACAAGATTTTTAGCTGCGGCTTCCATTATTATTTTACCTACCTTAACGCTTCCAGTAAAGAAAATATAGTCAAATTTTGAATTTATAAGCTCTGTGGTTATCTCCCTGCCCCCTGTCACAACATTTACATATCCATCATCAAATACTTCATCAATTATCTTTTTAATTATGGCTTCAGTCTTTACAGTATCATGGGATGGCTTTAATACCACAGTATTACCTGCTGCAATAGCACCTAACATAGGCTCAATTATAAGCTGGAATGGGTAATTAAAGGGTCCTATTATAAGCACTGTTCCATAGGGCTCATACCTGACAAAGCTCTTGGTAAGGGGCTGATGTTTAGGGGTCTTGACGTTTTTGTCCTTAGCCCATTTTTTCAGATTTTTACTGATAAAGGATATACTGTCCATTACATATCCTACCTCAGTGGCATATCCCTCAAAATGGGGCTTGCCAAGATCGTCCTTCAAAGCTTCTAAAATTTCCTTTTCATATTTTTTAATTGATGACCTCAGTTTATCTAGATGACGCAGTCTAAAATCCATATCCTTAGTATTATTCTTCTCAAAAAACTCCTTATGTTTTCTTAATATTTCATTTACCATCTAATTCACCTCTTTCATAATATATAGATGTATGACCCTGAAATTTAACCTTTTTTAAAAATATTTCTTAAGCAAAACTACAATGCCTTTTTGGCTAATAGCTAACGGCTGACAGCTCACAGCAAAACATTGAAAGAAAAACTTCTAAGTCACACATCTATAGGGAATCCAAAGTAGATGTTAATTTATACATCTACAAATACTCAGCTTTTCGTTGAAGGTATTAGGGTCTTTCTAATGAGAAGAAAGCTCCATATTACCGCAATTATATTTGAATACCTTAGATTAAATTCTTAGTATTAATTTCAAGCAGCAGCTCTTTTCTATTTGCAATTATACCCCCATTATCCAAGATATAACATTAATTAGTAATAATTATGATAAATTTATCCCTTATAGATGTGTGACCCTAAAATTTTAATTTTAATGTTTCTGCCGTTAGCTGTTAGCTGTCAGCTATTAGCCAAAAAGGCATTTTATTTTTGGCTTACGAAATATTTCAAAAAAGGTTAAGTTTCAGGGTCACACACCTATAAATAGCAAAGCCCTCCTATGCATAGTTATTTTCACATAAGAGGACTTTGTTTTTCTTTATTGTTTTGAAATCTTATAGGCCACTTTATTTAAGAATTTTTTTCTTCTTTCATCACTTTCGCTGGTTATCCAATCACTATTTAGCCATTTGACATTTTTAAGTCCAATTTGTTTTAGGGTACTATTTATAAAGGAGCTCTTTATAGTATTTCCCATTAAGTATTTTAAGTACCAGTTTGGTGCCTGGGAGGTTGTTATAACAGTAGTTTCTTTTATATTTGTTAGCAGACCCTTAATACCATATTTTTCTTCACTATAGGCATAGTTCTTGAGCATAACCTTATCCATAAAACCCTTAAGGATAGCCGGTAGGCTGTACCACCATATAGGAAAAATAAAAATTACATCATCGG
This sequence comes from Clostridia bacterium, assembly GCA_028278115.1. Taxonomy (GTDB): domain Bacteria; phylum Bacillota; class Clostridia; order Peptostreptococcales; family Caminicellaceae; genus JANQEZ01. Next base: position 2,201 of record JANQEZ010000142.1, on the reverse strand, counting down.
AGTCACTTAAAATGGACTGATATTTACCAACTAATTCGTCATTATATTCTCCCTTGGAATATAGAGCAAGTTCGTTTTCTCTAAGCACTGGATCAAAGTTATCCTTGTTTAAATCTATAACTTCGTACTGCTTCTTTTTCTTTTTTAATTCCTGTACCACCGTGTCCAATATGGCTTTATTAAAGCTGCCATGCCACGGATGAGCGAAAATAATTGTTGTTTTCAAAGGCTTTTACTCTCCCTTCTTTTTTTTATTCAAGGTTAATATAATTGCTTCCCAAGCTGATACACTTCATCTAGAGCTTTACTGTTTTCAGAAACTGTATAAAGGCCTGTACTCACTCCGTACCTCTGAACAAAATCTATTCCTGTGAAATTTGACATATACTCAACAATATTTATTAGATTTATAGCACCGGAGGATATTTCGTCTGTATCACCATAGGTCATTAGCAATACGATCTTTTTGCCAGTAAAGCTATTAAAATCAAGGGCATAAAGCCTATCTAAAAATGCTTTCATTTGAGCTGTCATGCTAAAAAAATAAATTGGTGTTGCTAGAACCATGACGTCAGAGCCTTTAAGCTTATTATATAGATTATTCATATCATCCTTTATGATACAGTTTTCCACTTTATTGCTTTTACAGGCATTACAGCCCCTACAGCCCTTGATATCCATTTCTTGAAGATAAATACTCGTGATTTCAATATCATTATGCTTCTCTTCTACCCCTTTTAAATATCGCTGTAATAGTGCTGAAGTGTTACCATTTTTGTTTGGACTTCCCATTACTGAAAAAATTCTCATAAATTATCCCCCTTGAATTTTAATATATAGATATGTGACTTGGAAGCTTAACCTTTTTTAAAAATATTTCTTAAGCAGAACTACAATGCCTATTTGGCTAATAGCTAACGGCTCACAGCAAAACATTGAATGTACAACTTCTAAATCATACATTTATATAGTTTTTTGAAAAATGTATACATGCACATATATGCACATTCACTAGAAAAAAATTTATACCTTTACCTTTCGCAGTCCTTCATCATTTTTCTTAACTTTCTTGAGGTCTCTTCAAATCTTTCTACTATTTTCCATCCGCTTACTTCATATATTGTATATCTTGATTCCTTCTTTTTTATTAATATACCTTGCTTATACATTATATCTAAATGTCTCGAAATAACAGACCTATCCTGAGTAAAATTTTCTGCAATTTCCCCAATACTCTTTGAACCATATACAGCAAGGTACTTTAGCAGTTCAATTCTAACAGGGTCAAAGAGTGCCTTAAAAAATTCAAAATTAAATGACTCCTCAAATTCCCTCTCACATCCCCTATAGTTAATATTTGTTTTTTCATTTGTCTTATCCATATAATCACCTAAATATATTATATATGCATCAACGTGCATATGTCAATGCATATATTTATTTTTTTTATAGTTATCTCATTTTTTCACCCTAAGTCAAATAAATATATAGTTATAGAGCTGAACTATGGAAGGTGAGTACTATGGATGGAGTATGTATATATTTAAGAAAATCCAGAGCCGATGAAGAAACTGAAAAATATAATAAGGGAGAAACCCTTGCAAAGCATAAAAATATTCTGCTTAAGGTTGCAAGGGATATGGGTCTTAGTATTGTAAGTATAAGGGAAGAAATTGCTTCCGGTGAAAGCCTAATCCACAGACCCGAAATGCTTGAGCTGCTAAAGGATGTTGAAAACAATATGTATGAAGCAGTTCTCTGCATGGACTTAGACCGTCTTGGTCGTGGTAATATGCAAGAGCAGGGATTAATACTTGAAACCTTTAAAAAGTCTAATACAAAGATAATTACACCCCGCAAGACCTATAACCTGCTAGATGAGTTCGATGAAGAATACTCTGAATTTGAAGCCTTTATGGCTCGTAAAGAGCTTAAGATTATCAACCGAAGGCTGCAAAGGGGAAGAATTCGCTCCCTAGAGGAGGGGAACTATATAGCTACCCTCCCTCCATATGGCTATCAAATTCACAGGGATGGTAAAATAAGGACACTGAAGGCCCATCCTGAACAAGCTCCTGTGGTTAAATTGATATTTGAGCTATATACAAAAGAAAGAATTGGATGTCAAAAAATCTCTAATAGATTAAATGAACTTGGATATAAAACTTACACAGGGAAGAAATGGTCGAACCATTCTGTCC
>JANQEZ010000120.1 GCA_028278115.1 Clostridia bacterium | reverse complement strand
AGAAACCTTGCCATGTATCATTTTTATATGAATGATATATCTAAGGCTATGGGTTTAATGGAGTCGGCTATCGACACTATAAATAACTCTAGGTATGTGATTAAGTGGAAATCTGAGCTTGGACTTATGTATTTTTATAAATGTGAATACAAAGAGTCTAAGAGATTGTATGATGAGGTTGATGACTTGTTAAGTAGAGATGCTTTAGATGATGATAATGTAAAGTATTTGCACTATTATCGCTATGGTATATTAAAAAATAATACTAACCATCCTGCTGTAGCTCAGCCTCTATTTGAAAAATCATTGGAATATGCTGAAAACAATACTGATAAAGGCGATTCCATAATGAATATAGGTGTTAGCTTTGTTAGAAGAAAAAAATATAAAAAAGCTATTGAATACTTTCGTAAAGCCTTAGATTTTTGTGAAGATGATTTAAACAAAAGTTTTCTTTTAAATAATTTAGCAGAAGTATACAAGTCTTTAAAAGAATATGACAAGGCACTTTATTACGTTAAATTATCTCTAAACTGTGTTAATGATGAAAACTTATCATATAAATTTGTCTACTATCAGACTTATGTAGGAATTCTTATTAATAAAGGTGAGGTAGGCGAAGCCATAGATAAGTTGATAGAGCTAATTAATAAAGCTGAGGATAAATTTGTTTATAAAAAGTTTATTATTGATGGAATTAATACTATAGCTCAATATGTTCTGATGACTACCAACATAAACATGTTAGAGGATATTGAAGAGTTAATTTATCAATCTGTTAATAATTCTTCCTCTTATAACAAAAAATGTATAAAGGAATTGAAGTCCTATATTGAACTAAATATGATTTATAAGAAGTATTATAAAGCTAATTAGGTATGATTCCCCATGTCAGCGGTTGTTTTTAGAGGATAGGGTCATGCTTTTATAATTTTATAATTATACCCCAAATTATAAAATTATAAAAGCATGACCCTTGTTTGTCCTATGGAGTGAAACCCAGAAAAGCAAAAAATATTTCTCAAAAAAAAAGGAATATTTAATTTTTTGTAGAATATAATATGGTCACACTATATAATGATTGAGAGATATCAAATAAGGGAGGAAAAAAAATGAGTAAAAAAGTTTTAGCTTTACTATTAGTATCAATTTTAGTAGTTGCTTTATTTGCTGGTTGTGCTCCGGCTGAGCAAAATGAAGAGCCGGCAGCTCCTCAGGAAAAGCAAGAGGAGCCAAAGGATAATGCACAGGAGCCTAAGGAGGAAGAATCAGACTTTAGAGTTGGATTTGTTACTGACACAGGCGGTATTGATGACAGGTCCTTCAATCAAGGAACTTGGGAAGGTATTGTAAAATATGCAGATGAAAAAAGTTGGGAAGAAGGAACACATTACAACTATATCCAATCCGATGAAGAATCTCAATACATACCTAATTTAAGTGCATTTGGTGACGACGCTTATAACGTAGTTATAGCAGCAGGCTTCTTATTTGAAGACGCTATGAAAGCGGTTGCACCTCAGTATCCAGATACTGACTTTACAATAATTGATATGGTTGTCTTACAGCCAAATGTTGCATCAGTAGTATTTGCAGAAGAGCAAGGCTCTTTCTTAGTAGGTGTAGCAGCAGCGAAGGCAACAAAGAATAATAAAGTTGGATTTGTAGGTGGAATGGATTTCGATTTAATAAGAAAGTTCCATGCAGGATTCGTAGCTGGTGTACATTCTGTTGATAAGTCTATAGAAGTAGTTGACCAATATGCTGGTGACTTTAGTAACCCAGGTGTAGGACAACAAATAGCAGCTACTATGTATGAATCAGGAGTTGACGTTATATATCATGCTGCAGGTGGTACAGGTAACGGAGTAATTAACGAAGCTAAGAACAGAGCCGACAACGGAGAAGAAGTTTGGGTAATCGGTGTTGACAAAGATCAATATGAAGACGGTAAATTAGCTGATGGAAGCTCAGTAGTATTAACTTCAATGATGAAGAGAGTTGACGTAGCTGCTTACAATATGATAGAAGCTGGACAAAAAGGAGAATTCCCAGGTGGAGAGATAACTGCTTTTACTCTAGCTGAAAATGGTGTTGGAATACCAGAAGAAAATCCAAACTTAAGCGAAGAAGTTATTAAGGAAATTGAAGCTTATAAGGAAAAGATTGTAAATGGCGAAATTAAAGTTCCAACTACAATGGATGAATTAGCTGATTTTGAATCTAACCTATAATAAATTAAAAAAATAAGCCCATACTTAATGGGCTTATTTTTTTAAGTATATATAGCCATGTTAAAGAAAAGCTTGGGAGGAATATGGATATACGCTTTTATAATTTAATTTATATTATAATTAAGAAGGATAGGCTGTCCAATTGAAATTTCAAAGTTTAAGGCTTTAAATCTTCACTAGTAATAATAAACTGATTTTTTCTAAGAACAACTACTAAAGCTATATTTTTTGAAAAAAATTTATTATTTTAGGTACTGGTTAAAGGGTTAAAGTTTTTGATATAATATATTAAACCTATATATTAATAGTGAGGAGTTGCAAAGATGGAATATGTAATTGAGATGCTTAATATCAGAAAAGAATTTCCAGGCATAGTTGCTAATGATAATATAACTTTGCAAGTAAAACCTGGGGAAATCCATGCACTTCTAGGTGAAAATGGAGCAGGAAAATCTACGCTGATGAGTGTGCTTTTTGGATTGTATCAGCCAGAAGCAGGAGAAATAAAGGTTAGAGGCAAGAAGGTTAACATAGCAAATCCAAATGTAGCAAATGGATTAGGAATCGGCATGGTGCATCAGCATTTCAAATTAGTTCATAACTTTACAGTTACGGAAAATATTATCTTAGGTCAGGAGCCTACGGAAAGAGGTAGAATAAATATTCAAAAGGCTGCTAATGAAATTAAGGAATTATCTAAGAAATATGGACTTGATGTTGAGCCCCATGCAGTTATCCAAGATATTACAGTAGGAATGCAGCAGCGTGTGGAGATTTTGAAAATGCTTTATCGTAATGCTGACATACTTATTTTCGATGAGCCGACTGCAGCACTTACGCCCCAAGAGATAACTGAACTTATAGAAATAATGAGAAGGCTAGTTAATGAAGGTAAGTCAATAATTGTAATAACTCATAAGCTGAAAGAAATTAAAGAAGCAGCCGATAGATGTACTATTATTAGAAGAGGTAAGTACATTGATACTGTAGATGTTGAAAATACCTCAGAGGAAAAACTTGCTTCATTGATGGTAGGTAGAGAAGTGAGCTTCATAGTCAAAAAGGATGCAGCAAAACCCGGTAAAACTGTTCTTAAGATATCAGATTTAGTTGTAAATGATAGCAGAGGACTAAAGGCAGTTGAAGGGCTAAATTTAGAAATCAGAGAAGGTGAAATTTTAGGAATAGCAGGGGTTGATGGTAACGGACAAACTGAACTCCTTGAAGCAATATCTGGGCTTAGAAAAGTCGAGTCAGGTAAGATAGAATTGCTAGGTAATGACATTACTAATATGGCAATAAGAAATAGAACTGAAACTGGAATCGGTCACATACCGCAAGATAGACATAAGCATGGGCTAGTTCTGGATTTTAGATTGGCAGAGAATCTTGTGCTTCAAACATATTATAAAGAGCCTTATTCTAAAAATGGACTTCTTAATGACGAAGAAATAAACAATAAAGCCGATGCATTAATTAAAGAATTTGACGTCAGAAGTGGACAAGGTAAGGATACAGTAACGAGGGCGATGTCAGGTGGTAATCAACAAAAGGCAATAATTGCAAGAGAGGTCGATAGAAGTCCAAAGCTTTTAGTAGCTGGACAACCTACAAGGGGCTTAGATGTTGGAGCAATAGAGTTTATTCATAAAAAGCTAATTGAGGAGCGGGATAAGGGCAGAGCTGTATTAATGGTATCCCTTGAGCTTGATGAAGTAATGAATGTAAGCGATAGAATTGCTGTAATATTTGAAGGCAGAATAGTTGGAGTAGTTAAAGCAAGTAGTGCTACGGAATCTGAGCTAGGGCTAATGATGGCTGGAGCCGCTCAGGATAAGGGAGAAGGTGATATATAATGATAAAATATATAACAGACGAAAAGAACCAAAGATTTATTGTTCCTTTAATATCAGTATTATTTGGTTTTATAGCTGGAGCAATAATAATGATAATTACTGGGATTAACCCAATAGACGGATATTCAGCCTTATTAGATGGAGTTTTTGGAAATACTAGAAAGTTTGGAGAATGGATAGTTTCATCTATTCCACTAATCCTAACAGGTTTGGCTTTAGCATTTGGATTTAGGACAGGTCTATTTAATATTGGAGCAGAAGGACAATTTATTGTAGGAGCCTTTGCTGCAGTAGCTGCGGGGATTTTTGTTGAATTACCTAAGATCATACATTTGCCTTTGGTACTGCTAGCCGCAGCTTTAGCAGGTGCTATTTGGGGTTTTATACCGGGTATATTAAAGGCGAAATTTAGAGTTCATGAAGTGGTTGTTACAATAATGCTTAATTATACAGCCCTGCACTTTATAAATTATTTAATAAAGATATTACCAGGAAGCACTAATACGAGAACAGTAGATGTTTTTCCATCGGCAAGTCTTAGTAGTGAGTTCTTATCAAGTATAACAAGGTTTTCAAGATTACATTGGGGATTCATTGTCGCACTATTAGCCGCTTTTCTCTATTGGTATATTATTGAAAGAACGACATTTGGTTATGAATTAAGGTCAGTAGGCTTTAACCAACATGCTTCTGAATATGCAGGTATGAAGGTTAATAGAAATATAGTTTATTCAATGATGATATCAGGAGCATTTGCAGGCTTAGCTGGAGCTATGATTTCTATTGGAACCTTTGATTATGCAAGGGTAATAGGTGCTTCTGAGGGATATGGCTTTAATGGTATAGCGGTAGCACTTCTTGGAAACAACAATGGATTTGGCATCGTAATATCAGGACTTTTATTTGGTGCTTTAAAGGCAGGCTCAAGTGCAATGGCCCTTGCTAAGGTTCCCAAAGAAATATCAGAGATTATTATGGCATTCATAGTACTTTTTGCAGCAATGAACTATGGTATAAAGAGACTCTTAATTCATTTAAGAAAGGAGGAGAAATAATATGGATTTCATGCAGTTAATTAGCATAATAATTCCTTTAACATTAACCTCTGCTGCACCTATTATTTCATCTTCTATTGGTGGATTATTTAGTGAAAGATCTGGTGTAGTAAACATAGGACTTGAAGGGCTTATGATGATAGGAGCATTTACAGCTGCTACTGTGACAGTTTTAGTCGAAGGACCATTAGGAATAGTTAGCCCTTGGATTGGTATCCTTGCAGGCGTTATTGCAGGTGGAATATTCTCTATAATCCATGCATATGTAAGTATAAACTTAAGGGCAGATCAGGTTATCAGTGGTACAGCAATAAACCTATTATCTGCTGGTTTAACAATATACCTATGCGAAATCATATTTAATCAGCAAAGAACATTAGCATTTTTACATGGTATAAAGAAAGATGATATTATAGGACTATCACAAATACCTGTACTTGGAAATTTGTTCTTTAGCAATGTCCATATAACATCATATTTAGTTATTCTTATAGTCATTTTAGTTTGGTACGTTGTGTATAAAACTCCATTTGGATTAAGACTTAGAGCTGTTGGAGAGCATCCTGGAGCCGCTGATTCAATGGGAATTAACGTATATAGAATGAGATATATTGGAGTTATCCTATCAGGTATGTTTGCAGGTCTTGGTGGAGGTATTATGGTTTTAACTCAGGATATTCAATATACCTATGCAACAATACATGGAACAGGCTTTATTGCCTTAGCAGCACTTATTTTTGGGAAATGGCATCCCTTTGGAGTTTTAGGTGCAGGTCTATTCTTTGGACTTTCCCAAGCTTTGGGTATAGTAGCATATCAAATTGACTTCTTAAGCAGCCTGCCTCAAGAATTTTTCTGGGCATTCCCATATGTATTAACTATCATTGCTCTAGTAGTATTTTCAGGAAAGTCAGTTGGACCTAGAGCCGCTGGAAAGCCATATGAAAAAGGTGAAAGATAGTATAGTTAAGCTCACAATATTCAGGACACTTCATATAAAGAAGTGTCCTCATCTTGTTGACAAAGTCAACAAGATGACAGGCTTCCCCGAAATCCGAAGTTTGAGGCGTGCTGAAAGTGAGAGGTCGTAGCGTATAAAGAAATACGTAAGAGTTCTCACTTGAGGCAACAACGAAGAAATTCGGGTTTCGGGGGCAGCCTGGGACATATCTTAAGATATGTCCCATAATCTCTGTATCTACTTGTTTTTAGCATCTTCAATAATCTTAGCCTGTTTATCTAATGTATCCTTAACATCTTTACCCTCTATTGCGATTTCCCTCAGTGCATCATTTAAAGCTTTATCAACTGTATCCCAGTATGTAACGTTTGGTCTTGGCTCGGCAACCTTAATAGCTTCATTTACCGCTTTAAAATATGGCTCCTGCCACTTTTCTACTTGACCATATGCATCGCTTCTAGCTGAAGGCCATCCCATTTCTTTAACTAGTATCTCTTGAGTTTCCCGGCTCATAAGATATTTTGTGAATTCAAATGCCAGCTCTTTATTAGGTGAGCCTACTGGTATACCTATAACCTCTCCTCCTAGTACCTTTGACTGCTTTGCTGGACCTGAAATTGCCTTAGCAGCTTTTATTTCTTCCTTGCCACCATCCTTTACTATAACGTTAATTGCAAAGGGCCAGTTTGCTCCATAGTATACAGATTCAGTTGCCAGATACTTGTTCATCGTGTTCCAGTCTGCCTTCTTGGTATCCGGCGATAGATAAGGCCAAAGCTCCTTTAAGAAGGTGTAGGCCTTGATAGAGCCTTCGTCGTTTAATACCAGGGGATCTCCCCCCGCCTGCCTTATGAATTCAAATAATTGTACTGTTGTGTTTCCATCTAGTGTTCCTTTAATTGCCGCTCTACCAACAC
>JANQEZ010000110.1 GCA_028278115.1 Clostridia bacterium | reverse complement strand
TAATTCAAATCTTGCCGCTTCCTCACTTAGTACGGAGGCTTTAAACTTCCATGTCTTGCCTGATTTTAATTTGTTTATTGAATCCGACGTCTCTTCTATTTGATTTCCTTCGCTATCATATATGTCAAAGCTTACTGACACAAATTCTATGTCTTTGTCTGTAGGGTTCTCAATTCTTCCTACTATGTAGTTGATGCCATTTTCTTGCATGGTGCTATATTCTAGTAGCCCTAATCCACTTTTTGTTTCTACAAGATACTTTGATTTTTCCTGTTTTTCACTATTCTCCACAGCTTGTGCTATAGCTTCTTCTGTTTCTTCCTGTTCTTTTTGATACTGCTCATACTCTTCTTTGGTGATTTTTATAGTAGGTGTATTGAAGGCATAAATCTCAGATATACAGGTATCTGTGTATTTGCTTCCTTTGTATACTTCTAGAATAGTAAGCTTTATGTAATTGGTTTCTATTGCCTTGTCAAACTCTATTAGATTATTGGCTCCAAACTCATCTTTAAGCCCCTTTGTAATGCTCTCACCATTAGAAAATTCAATCTTTATTGTCTTTACTCTGTTGTTTGCCTTATATACTTTCTCTGACTTGGTATAGCCATTGGTTATTTCTATTCCCGATATCTTTACTGGACTGTTTTTCTCTAGCTTTATCCATTCTCCAATGCCATCATCTTCTTTACCTTCTACCCATGCGGTATCCCTTTTCCAATCTGTCACTAGGCTAGGTTCATAGGAGTTATTACTGCTGGCTTTTAAAGTAGATGAAGATGTGATGCTATCAAAATCAATGTATTCCGGAGAGCCACTTTCTATTTCTACATATTCTACTTCTGATTCCTGTTTCTCTTCTGCCGTTTCTTCTTTACCTGCATTATTCTCAATTTTTTCATTAGATATGTCCTCTGTAATCTTTACAAGCTCCACCTTCTGGTTATTCATTTTATTAGTTAAAGTAAGCTTATCTCCATCTAGTTTATATTCCATATACATATATGAAGGGTCTTTTTTAGGGTCATCTAATCTGATAATTCCACTATCAACGATATAGTCTATCTTATCTTCTCCCTGACGAGAAATGACTTTTCCATCCTCAGTAAAGGTCATTATTACTTCATCATTTTCTCCCCATTTTCCAGCAAGTTTATCCATTTCATCCCTTTTATTCTTTAAAGTTTCTGCTTTTATATATACTGTAGTTTTATTCTGGAAATCATCTGTCAGTACCATTTTATTTCCTTCAATCTCATATCCATAGTTCCTAGTACCAATCTTCATATCTACAAGAATTTTTCCATCCTTTATTTCATAGGGATATGAATATCCATTTGACATATACAATGTTCCTTCATTAGTAAATTCTAAATTATAGTACTCCCCTTCAAAGACTTCCCATTTACCTAGAATTTGTGATTTTCCTTCACAGCCTACAAATATTAATATTGATAAAATTAAGAAAGCCATGAGAAAGAATCCCTTAATACTTATCTTCTTCATTTTTATGTCCCCCTTCAACGTATCATTATTAGAGTTTATATTGAGAGTTACCTAACACCCCTCTCCATTTTTAATCGTCTTCTTCATCAAGAAATTTACTGCTGTCTATCCCTAAAGCCTTTGATATTTTTCTAAGGGTCTTTATTGATGGATTTGACCTCCCTACTTCTATGTCTGAGAGATATGTGTTTGATATGTCAGCCTTCTTAGCAAGCTCCTGCTGCTTTAGATTTCTTTTTTTACGTTCTTCCCTTATCTTTTTTCCAATTGTCATAGAAGTTCACCTCCAACCATATCTATTTTACGTAAATAACGAAATATATACAAGCTCTATTTTTTATGGTTTAGTACCGTTAAAGCCCGTTTAGCCCAATTATTATCATCATATATAGAATATCACAACCTTACGCAAAAATCGAAATATTTTTCCAAATTTTTTATGCTATACTTTAATTAATCCGTTATTTACGGAAAACGAGGAGGATTTCCTATGGTTGGAACACGCATTAAGGAATTGAGGAAGGAACAGGGATTGTCCCTAAAGGAGTTATCTGAAAAAATCGACATATCAATATCCTTTTTAAGTGATATAGAGAATGGCAAAAGCAATCCGTCCCTTGACAGGCTCAGGGATATTGCCAAGGGTCTTGATACTACTGTAAGTTATTTACTTGGTGAATCAGAAACTTTAAATCTTAATGAAGATATTATTATGACTCTTGAAAATCCTCATACCCAGGAAGTTATTAAAGAGCTTAAAGACTTTGATTCATGGTCTGAGGAGGACAGACAAGAAGTCCTTGCCTATCTTAGAGCTAAGAATCTAGTTAGAAAATCTAAGGATTCTAAATAACTGGTCGACTGAAAATTAAGAGCTGACGGGCTTTTAATCTGGAACATAGAAAAATCTCCTATCCTTTTTCATACAAAGATAGGAGATTTTAATTTTTTCTACCCTTCTTCTTGCCAATTATTCTTTTTATCATTCCCTTGCCGTTCCTTTGGATTATTATATAATCCTTGCCTATGCCTTTTATTTCTATTATATCCTTTTTCATGGTTATTCCTCCCCACAAATTTCATCAAGTACAGTCTTTGGTGCTATTTTTAGGTTACAGAGTATTGAAATCCCAAAATCATTGTTCATCAACACCAAAGTATTAGTCCATATCTCACCATTGCTACATCTAATCTTGTCAACGTATTCTGGAATTAGGTCATTTACATCTATGTATATTTTCTTTAACCTTTCAAAATCTGATTTATCCTCTATTACAACAACATAGCCCCCATCTTCACTGTCTGTCCGGCTCTCTCCGTATGATTTATCTAAAACATTTAGTATTGATTTGATTATTTCGATTACCTCACTAGGTAAATCCTTTAGATTCTTTACTTCCCTTTCATACATAACCTTTATCATGCTATTTTCCTCCTTCTGATTTTAATATGTCCTCTGGGTTTATCTTTTTCAGTTTCCAGCTACGCCTTACCTGTGCCGACAGTGGGTGGAAGCCAGACCTCCCGTTTTCGGCTTCTATGACCACAAACTTGTCCTTGTGCTTCTCAATGAGTTTGAGGACGGTCTGCTGTCTTTCTGTGGCTTTCTTGCTGGTGCTGCATCCCATTCCCCATGCCAAGACAATGGTTTCAACACGTGATGCTGAGTTTTCGATGTGGGGTATTATTGGTTTTAATGGCTTCCTTGTCTTCCTCCATTTCCTTGATTGTCTTTGCATTTATTTTTGAGTAAATGTTTAAGATTTCAACAGAGCCGTAGTCTAGCCTTACTAGGTTGTTAATTACAAACATTGTTGTATGGTCTAATATAAGCTGACCTGCATCACTGGGGTTTTTCATTATTACCATAGCTTTTTTCTTTGTTCTGTTCTATTCTCTCTTTAGCAGGTATCTGTGTTTGCCATCTTCTGAGAAATGGACTTCGGTTTTTATAGTGCTTTTATAGATTGCTGGCATAAGTTATGACCTCCTTTCGGACAAAAATATATCTCCAACAGACTTATATCCGTTGGAGGTTGTATTATCAGTATTATTATATATCCTTATTTTTTAAGTTACTTCATTTTTATATGTCAATACGCTAGTCTTTAAGTTTATTCTATCTCATTCAATCTCTAAAATAATAACTCATAATGATAATTCGACTTTTTATCTCTGATTGCATTGTAACATCCTTACTACAGTCTCAATAACACAAAACAAGCGTCATGCATTTCGTTCAAGTATTATATGGTCATACGAGAAATACTCTCATGATTTTGTTATTTTTTTTGATTTTCATGAAAAATATTGCAAATAACTATTGACTTTCATCATGAAACCAACTATAATTTACTTGTACAAGGTATCAATTTTATA
>JANQEZ010000093.1 GCA_028278115.1 Clostridia bacterium | reverse complement strand
TTAATATTTACAAAACTTTGTAGCGAGCTTTAGCTCGAGAGAAGTTTTGTGGTTTTTACCGATAGGTAAAAAGACTTCCTTATTACATTTTAAATGTTGAATTAGAGGTAAAATGCCTAAAAGATTGACAGTAGGAAAAACATTGAACATGTAACATTAAAACATTAAAACATTAAAACATTAAAACATATAACATTAAAACATACAACATAATATGCCCAGATAGCTCAGTCGGTAGAGCAGGGGACTGAAAATCCCCGTGTCGGTGGTTCGATTCCGCCTCTGGGCACCAAATTAAGCTTGGCTATATAGTCAGGCTTTTTTATTGTATATATCTAAAACATTTTTAGAAATTGCATAGCTGAAATAGAGAAAAATAAACAGTTAGAATACAAATGGAAACTATTACAAGTTAAATTTTGGTAAGTTTTTCAACAGACAGCCAGAGGTCTTATTAGAAAGACCATAGCACTTGCAACTAAAGGGTTTTCTCAGACACCTCTCTTATGTTTTTTAGGAAAAAATATAAAAGTATACAAATTAAAACCTTAATTTGAATCTATATAAAATTAGTAAAATTTAGAAATATATATAGAAAAATGTAGCATTTTAGCAAATAAATGCATTAAAATGTGGTAAAATATTGTTTACATATACATGATGTGGTAAAATTATAGAGAAATTTGTCAAAAGGAGAGTCTAATATGAGAGATATAGTAGAGAATAAAAAAAGAGCCGAGATAAAAATGAGCCTATCTGAATTTGAGATTCCACCTATGCAAGATGCTTTAATTGTTGGTAAGAATGCTCCTATTGGACCGGAAGCTGCGAGACGAATGGTAGATATATTATCACCAAACCAATATGAGATTGTAAGGGTTGATCATCCTGCCATAGAGGCCCTGGTTGTTAGAAAATTCTTAATGGACATGATTCCTAAGGACAAATTAATAAATATAATTTTAGATGAAGGGGAGAAGGTAGCTAACTCAACAACTATAATTAAAGCTCAGCTTAATATAGTAGTGCATGTTAGTAAATCCGTAGAGCTATGATTAGAAATGTATCGGAGATTATGATGAAAAACTTTAAATACATGGACCTCCTAGAGGGAGTAAGGACAGCTCAAGACCTAGTAATAAATAATGGGATTGATTTTTTTCCAGTGGTTGAAAATGATAATCTAATAGGGATATTAACCTATAAACATTTAATAGGAGTTCATTCAAATAGAATTATTGCAGATGCCATGAGCAGTATAATCATATCTATTCCTTCATCAACTCCCATTTGGCAAGCAAAAGAGATATTGGATAATAAAAATACAGATGTATTATTGGTAATAGATGATAAAGAACTGTTGGGTATCATTTCTCAGAATCAATTATATAGAGAGCTGGGTAAACATATTGACCTACTGACAGGATTATATAAGAGCGATTATATTTATTATTACGTAAGAAAATTGATATCCAATCAAAAAAATGCTGCAATTATATTTATAGATATTAATGAATTTGGATACATAGATAAAAAATACGGTCATATACAGGGGGATATAATACTTAAAGAAATAGCATCTCTATTAAAAAACAATACCCCTTCTGATTCATACTTATGTAGATTTGGAGGAGATGAGTTTGTAGTTTTAGTCCCTTATTTTATAGATGATAGCATTAGCTTTACAGAGGATTTATTAGATAAAATTTCTAAATTCGTTTTTTCAAATGATATAAGAATCAATGCATCAGCAGGAATTGCCAGTGCCAATAGTGCAGGTGATTGTGACTTGGATTCTGTTGTATATGAGCTCATTAACAATGCCAGTTTAGCCTCTACAATTGCCAAGGAAAAAAAGTGTTCATTATACATTGCCGATTCCATTATGAGAAGCGGAGTATATGAGGTAAACTGATAGAGCAAAGATCCCTCTCTGGGGGTTATAAGTTCAAAGTTGAAATCAATTTTATTTACTGAATACATAAAGTTTAAGATGTGAAATTTAATGTAAAAAATTTGTGTTTTACATTAATAAAAAAAGCGACTTTTTTAAAACAGTCGCTTTTATTTTACTTAAGAGAGTAACGAAAAAACTTAGAACCTAAAACTTTTCTATTATTGTCTTATGAACATTTGAGTCCAATATATCTTTCCACTTGAACTCTTTGCATAACCTACACCTATTTTATTAAAGTTTCTACTTAAAATGTTAGCTCTATGACCTGAAGAATTCATCCATCCTTGTACAACTGCTTGTGCAGTTCTTTGTCCCATAGCTATATTTTCACCAGCTGCAGAGTAGCTGATTCCAAAATTCTTAATCATTGTAAATGGAGAACCATAGGTTGGAGATGTATGACTAAAATAGTTTCTATCCCTCATATCTTCAGACTTATATCTTGCAACCCTAGATAACTGCCAATTATGAGCAAATGGAGACAATCCAGCTTTTTGTCTTTCTAGGTTAGTTAATCTTATAACCTCTTGCTCTATAGCTTTAACACCACTGAATAATGGTACATATACCTTATCTCCAGGATATATTAAATCTGGATTTTTAAATTGTGGATTCGCAGCAATAATTTCACTGATGCCGACTTGGTATTTTACTGCAATTTTCCACAGAGAATCTCCTTTTCTAACAATATAAACATCTGTATCATTTTGAGCCTGCTGAGCATTAACATCGCTAATGCTAAATATCATTAAAAAGCAAAACACAGCAAAAAGAGTTAATGTAAATCTATACTTTTTCAAATTTCCTTCCTCCTTTCCTAGTTAGTTTTTGATATTAGCAGCTAAATAATTACAAGATAATTATGGTATAGTTGAGAAAGATGAGATATAGAAAAATTTAAATCAAATAGAAATTTATTCAAAAAAATCAAAGCGATTACCCGCTTTGATATTAATAACTTACCCAAAAGAATGACCCAAGCACTACTAACCACTAACCACGAACTACTAACCGACAAATCGCCTAAAGCGCATTTGTCACCTATGCTCCAAACTTATTAAGCCTCTTGCCATTAGCTAAAAGCAGTGTCATTAAGTACTTGCTTTCAAAAAAGCCAAGTCCACCGACGTTACAGGCATTTTCGTGGAAGCATACAGCATCATCCTTTCCTGAAAACTCACCATTTACAAGTAAAGGTACTGGATGGAAACTATGGGAATGCATGGAGCATGGAGTAGAATGATCTGCTGTCACAGCAATAACATCGGGTCTGCTTCTTAAAAGTATAGGCAGAGCACTATCCACCTTTTCAATACAGTTTACCTTGGCTTCAAAATCACCATCTTCACCAGCCTGGTCTGTTCCCTTTATATGTATAAAAAAGAAGTCATATTTACTCTTATTTTCCAAATAAGTTTCAAAAAGCCCTTCAATTGAATCAGGAGCAGCTAAAAGCTTCATACCTAATAAAGAAGCGATACCTCTATACATTGGATAAGCTGCTATTGCCGCAGATTCAAGACAATATTTTTCCCTCATACTAGGAAGCTTAGGTTTCTTTGAAAAGCCCCTAGTTAAAAAAGCATTTGTAGAGGGATAAGCACTTAAAAGCTCAAAGCCCCTTTTAATAAATTTATTGACCACAGAGGCAAGAAATATAGAAGCGTCATTTTGACCATTAGCTTCTAAAGGGGCTTTTCCTTCTACTTGGGGGTCTGTATCGTTAATAAGTGAATCAATTTTTCTATCCTTACTTCTAAAGATTGTTACAAATCTATGACCCTTACCAGGCTCAATTATTATTTCAACTCCATCAATTTCTTTGATAGATTTTAAGATATTACAGAGTTCAACGGTTTTTTCTGTGGGAATTCTTCCTGCTCTCCTATCGCAGATTAAACCGTCATTCATAGTGGCAAAATTGCATCTAGCCGCCACATCACCATCTTGTAAATGAAGACCAAGCCCAACAGCTTCTAGAACACCTCTGCCTATGGTTACATCCATTGGATCATAACCAAATAGACCTAAATGACCTGGACCGCTGCCAGGTGTAATTCCCATTGAAACAGGAATCATTCTTCCCACAACGGATTCGGAGGTGAGCTTGTCGAGATTTGGAGTTTTAGCATATTCTAGAGGAGTTTTATAGTGATAATCTCTGTTTCGTATATCTCCTACACCATCCATTACCAGTAAAACTATCTTTGAATTATTGCATTTAATTACACTTTGAAGAATCTCTTCATGATTCATATAATCCCTCCATTAAAAATGTATATTCATTATCACAAAATCTACACTATGTTTATAAATTAATCTGCTTAGTTAGCATTTTGAGAATACCTCATGTAATATTATGTACCAATATACTTCTATTTATAAATTTTCAAATCTTTAAGAGTTTGACCATGTTTTTGTCGAGTAAAGAATGATATTATGCTGGATAATGTGATATACTTATTCTGTCGAATTGAAAGAATAGAAAAGCAAAGTAGAAATTATTTGACATCATTATGCCATATGAGATAAATTTAATGATAAAAAATAATGGGGCTTTAGGGTTTTTATTTCCATTTCCCGGGAAATATGTCGCAAAACAGAAACTAAAAAAGTATATATTGATAAAAAAGGATGTCAGAATCACGGAGGGAAAAATATGTTGTATTATGGAGCAATAGCAGCCTTAATAGGCGGTATATTTATTGCTGTGCAGGGTGGAATAAATGGAATGATGGGAAATAGAGTCGGTATATTTC
>JANQEZ010000008.1 GCA_028278115.1 Clostridia bacterium | reverse complement strand
CCACTCACGCCCTACCTTAGTTCAGTACTGACTGAACATATCTACTCAGTACCTATTTTGATAGCAATACGCACC
Source organism: Clostridia bacterium (assembly GCA_028278115.1). Taxonomy (GTDB): domain Bacteria; phylum Bacillota; class Clostridia; order Peptostreptococcales; family Caminicellaceae; genus JANQEZ01. The sequence goes on along the minus strand of JANQEZ010000008.1, from coordinate 47,584 downwards.
GTAACTTCTCTATTAAAGTTCTTATTTCTGAAATTTGCTATGTCAGTACTAAAGGTAGAATAATCGCAGAAGTGTGTAAATTCCTTGATTATTAAGAGTCTTGACGATAGAGCACTGTCACTGTCTCGACGTGAGCTGTATGGGGAAACATATCCACAGGCTGAACCTCTACAGTCCTATACCCCAGCTCATCAAGTATCTTTAAATCCCTCGCCATAGTACTGGGCTTACATGAAACATAAACTATTCTCTTAGGATTCATACTAGCTATGGTGTTAAGTACTTCTCTATCGCAGCCCTTTCTAGGAGGGTCTACTATAACCACATCTGCCCTTAAGCCTTCTTTGTATAGCTTAGGAACGACTTCTTCCGCCTTGCCAACAAAGAATTCTGTATTGCTTAAATTGTTTAGTTTTGCATTTCTTCTGGCATCCTTTATTGCTGCATCTATTATTTCTATGCCGTATACCTTCTTTGCCTTTTGGGCAAGGAAGAGTGATATTGTTCCTATTCCGCAGTATATATCAAATACGGTTTCATTTCCTTCTAGTTTTGCATATTCTAAGGCTTTATCGTATAAAACCCTAGTTTGGAATGGATTTACTTGGAAGAAGGACAGCGGGGAAATCTCAAATTTTAAATCTCCTATGTAATCTAATATTTTATCTTGTCCATACATTGTTCTGCACTCACGTCCAAGTATTACATTTGTTTTTTTAGTATTTATATTTTGAACTATGCTCTTTATCTCGGGAATTTCTTTTGTAAGCTTTTGTATTAGCTCATCTTTAAATGGTAGGCTTTTGCCATTGGTTATAATTACAACCATTATATCCTTGGAAGCATAGGAAATTCTTGTAAGTACGTGTCTTAAAAGACCTTTACCGGTTTTTTCATTATAGGTTGATATATTATGTGTATCTATAAAAGCCTTTAAAACATCTAATATCTTACTATTAATCTCATGCTGTATTTTACATCCGTTAATATCTACTATTTTATGTGTTCCTTTTTCATAAAAACCTATTAATGTATTACCATTTTCTTTCCCTATTGGAAACTGAGCTTTATTCCTATATGCAAATGGAATTTCCATGCCTAAGGTATCATGTACTAAGACACCTTCCAGCTTACCTATCCTTTCAATGCTTGACTTAACTTTATTTTTCTTTAGAAGAAGTTGCTTTTCATAATCAATGTTTTGAATTTGACATCCTCCACATTCATGGAATACTGCACAAACAGGGTCAATTCTAAAGGGTGATTTTTCAATTATTTCTATTATTTTTCCCATTGCATAATTTTTCTTTACTTTAGTAATTTCTATTAGGACTTTATCTTCAGGTATTCCATCGTTAATAAATATGGTAAATCCCTCAATTCTTCCTATCCCTTCTCCGCTATCTCCTATATCTTCAATAGTTAATTTATATCTATTTCCTTCTTCAACGGGTATATTAACCATTTATTGTCCTCCTAAAAGTATGTATATTAATTGAACAAATTCCATAATTACCACATTAAAACTCTTAGATCAATAATATGTACATTGTGTAATTTTTCCAAGCTGCAATTATCAAATTTTCCTCAATTATGAATTTTCTATTAATAATTCGTTTTAAAATAGAAAACTTTTTAAAAATGTTTTATAATATATCTATAAGCTTGTTCCGGGAGTGTGATATTGTGCCTAAAACTATATTCAATCTAATTTTAATTGCTATTATCTGTTCTTTAGCTTCTTTTATTCCGCTGAATTCATCTTATGTAGATTTTTCTAAGAATTTCTTTGAAAACCTTTTACCACGTCAAACATCTACTGAAATAGAGACCATAATCAGCAGCTATGAGGCAAGTGTCAGTGATACTCTTCTTTATAATCCAACTAATATAGAGTTTACCATGATTGGAGACTTTGATAAAGGGACTTTTTCTTTAAGCAATAGTCATGATATGGTTTTAGAAGTTTTTAGTGATGGAAATTTGATAAAAAGCTATGTTAATACGGATTTTGTAACCGGTGTCATTGATACCCATAGTGCTGAAAATATGCAAAGCTACTCCTTTGATATTTCCCAGGAAAATTTAAAATTATACGGTGGTCCATATAAATTTTCAATCTATTCTACAGCCGATATTTTTAAAGATATTGAACCCTATGAACTCACCGTAAGTTATTTAAGCAATTCAAAATATGTATCTTCCGAGGATATAGTTGATGATGGGTATTTGTATTTAACTTTATATTTTATTGATGAAGATTTTCAATACTTAGTACCTGTTTCACGTAAGATAAAATCTGATGATTATTCTATAAGATTCGTTTTAGATAATCTTGAGCTTGGTCCAAAGCCTTCTATGGCTTTAATGGAAGCTTCACCCGTTCCAAATGCACCAAGGATTTGGGTTAGTCAAGGTTTAGCCTCTTTACATCTTCCAAGGAATCTTGGTGAATACGAACAAGGCTCTTCTGTCAGCCTATTTGCAGTAAATTCCTTTGTAAACACATTAACATCCTTAGATGTAATAAATAGTGTAAAATTCTTAAGTGAAGGAAGAGAAGTGGAAACCTTATTTCACGGAATAGATGTAACGCAGCCCTTTAAAAGAAACAATTCTCCTAAAGTATATCTAGGTCTTGAAACTAGTGCTGAGAGATTTTTACTTGCTCCAATAGATATTTTAAAAAACGATATGTCCGTAGACAGTCTGGTCCCAATTCTTTTTGAATCATTAAAGAACTCAACCATCAACGGTAATGTGCACGAAAGCTTAACTTCAACTGTTCCTGAGAGTGTAAATCTCTTAAATCATAAATATGATAAAGGTATATTAACGCTAAATCTAAGCAAAGATTTCCTAAGTGTATATAGTCAGAGAATTGATATGAAGGATATGATGCTTGAGAGTATCTTATATACCTTTACCAGTATCCCAGATGTTTCAATGGTTGCCATAGAGGTTGAGGGTAATAAAGTCCCTGAGTTTAATGGAGTAAATCTTTCTGTTCCAATGTCTGCTCCTAAATTCATTAATATTGAAGAGAATTAAGGATAAAAGTGTTTAAGTCTATAATAAAGAAAAAAATTTGGCACCCATAGGGGTGCCATTAATATATTAGAATCAGTTACACATCGTAAAGATTACGAAATCTTAACTGCTCCTTTAAATTATAGTACATATTTGTTAAGTTTATACATCTTTTTTTTAATTTTAATAAATTTTTTCTATTTATAAGAATAAATTGGTGCTTAACTTTTAAAGTATAATTCCACAAGCTCAATGAATTCCAGCTAATTAACACATTTTTCTAAAAGCTCCCATACCTTTTTATTGACTTTCTTAATCCTTACAGGCTTTAATTCTTTATTTACAAAGGCATGTGTGGTCTTTCCCTTAGCAAGCAAAGCATGGTCTTCTTCTCTGATTACTTCGTAACCAAAGGTAATCCTTATACCCTTTAAAGCGATAATTTTAGTTCTTATAATAATATCATCAAAATACTTTGCAGGTTTAATATATTCACAATAACTTTCAGTCAGGGGAAGTATTATACCTTCCTGCTCTAATTCCTTGTATGTATATCCTAAAGAATTAAAGAATTCCGATCTACCTACTTCAAACCAAGTGTAATAGTTACCATGATATACTACCCCCATTTGATCCGTTTCTGCATATCTTACTCTAATCCTTGCATCCTTTGTATACATATAATCCCCCTCTTTAAGCATCATGAATCTATATATTCATGCTAAATTAAAGTACTCTTGTTTTTCCACTATATACTAGACCTCTTATTGCATCAACTGTTACCATTTGTCCATCTTTTAATATATTTATAGCATTTTCTGCACCTACTATAACTGGCTTACCAAGGCTTAGTCCAACTATAGCAGCGTGGGAAGAAAGACCTCCCTCTTCTACTATGATAGCTGAGGCTTTCTCTATATATTTTATCATATCTTTATCAGTTGCAACACTTACTATTACATCACCTTCTTCAAACTTGTCACCAAGCTCTGAAACCGTCTTAGCACTGCATACTTTACCTGAAGCAGCGTTGTTTCCTACCCCCATACCCTTCATTAATACTTCTCCAACTATATGAACCTTTATAAGATTAGTAGCTCCAGAAACTCCTACAGGAACTCCCGCTGTGATTACTACTAAATCTCCATTATCTATATAGCCTTGCTCTATAGCCTTTTCAACTGATAAGTCAAAGATTTCATCTGTTGATTTTGCATCTCCAATTAATACTGGTTGTACACCCCATATTAATATTAATCTTCTTACCATTTCCTCTTTAGTTGTAGCAGCTATTATTGGAGCCTTTGGTCTAAACTTTGAAACCATCCTTGCAGTAAATCCTGAAGAAGTTGCACTGATTATGCCCGCTGCTCCTAAATCATGAGCTGTTGTACAGGTTGCATGACTTACAGCATATGTAACACTGGCTTGTTTATTATCTGCGCCTCTTCTTAATATTCCTTCATAATCAAGGGATTGCTCTGTTCTCTCAGCAATATTTGCCATTGTTTGTACTGCTTCTAGAGGGTATTTTCCTGCTGCTGTTTCACCGGATAACATTATAGCATCGGTTCCATCGAATATTGCATTTGCAACATCAGTTACTTCTGCTCTTGTAGGTCTTGGATTTCTCATCATGGAGTCAAGCATTTGAGTAGCTGTAATAACTGGCTTTCCTGCTTCATTACACTTTCTTATCATTGTCTTTTGAGCTAATGGAACCATTTCTGTAGGTATTTCCACACCCAAATCTCCTCTGGCAACCATTATTCCATCGGATACTTCAATTATCTCGTCAATATTGTCAAGACCTTCTTGATTTTCTATCTTTGAGATTATTTGAACTTCGTGGGCATTATTTACCTCTAAGATTCTTCTAATAGCATGAACGTCATCCGCCTTACGAATAAATGAAGCAGCAATAAAGTCAATTCCATTCTTTATACCAAATTCAATATCGCTTATATCCTTTGCAGTTATAGCAGGAAGATTTATTTTAACACCCGGTACGTTTACACCCTTTTTATTCTTTACTGTTCCACCATTTTTAACTTCACATCTAATTTCTTTGTCATTTAAAATTTCAATTACTTCAAGCTCTATTAAGCCATCATCTATTAAGATTTTATCACCTTTTTTTACATCACCAGGTAAGCTGTCATATGTAATGCTACATTTCGTCTCGTCACCTGCAATATCTTCTGTAGTAAGTATAAATTCTTGTCCTTCAACTAACTCAACAGCCTCATTTGCAAATTTTCCAGTTCTTATTTCAGGACCCTTAGTATCTAGTAAAATGGCTACTGGAAGATTTAATTCTTCTCTAACTTCCTTAATCATTTTAATTCTTTGAAGATGCTCGTCATGGTCTCCGTGGGAAAAGTTTAGCCTTGCAACATTAAGCCCACTTTTAACTAGGTTTGAAAACATTTCCTTTGATTCACTTGTTGGTCCAATTGTACAAACTATTTTTGTTTTTCTCATATTTTCACCTCTTAATATTATTATTTTTTTATATTGATAATATTTTAGTAAGATCATACATTTCTTGGTCTATATTCTTTTCTACTAATAGTGCTTCGTCGATATCTTGGTCAACTATTTTGTTATCTTTAATTCCTACTACCCTCCCCTTCTTTCCTTGAAGGAGAAGCTCAACACTTTTAGCTCCCAAACTGCTAGCTAATATCCTGTCTTGGGCTGTAGGCGTCCCACCTCTTTGTAAATGTCCCATTATGGTTACACGAGTCTCTATATCGGTTCTTTCTTGTATCTCCTTAGCTATGTCATATGGCTTGCCAACACCTTCTGCTACTATTATTATACTATGAAGCTTACCGCGAACTCTACCACTAATTAATTTCTTACATATTTCATCCATATTAAAGTCTATTTCAGGTATTATTATATTTTCTGCTCCACCGGCAAGTCCAGCATACAGGGCTATATCACCGCAATATCTGCCCATTACCTCAACAATATTTGCTCTTCCATGGGATGAAGAAGTATCTCTTAGGTTACTAATGGCATTTACAACTGTATTAACTGCTGTATCGAATCCAATTGTAAAATCTGTATAACCTAAATCATTGTCAATTGTTCCTGGAATTCCTATGGTTGGGAAACCACTGTTACTGAGTTTTTTTGCTCCTCTAAAGGACCCGTCTCCGCCTATTACAACTAATCCATCAATACCAAATATTTTTAAGACGTCAAGGGCCTTTTGAAATCCTTTTTCTGTCATAAACTCCTTGCTTCGAGCAGATCTAAGTATTGTTCCTCCTCTGTGAATTATGTCACCTACAGAAGAACGATTCATATCTTGAATATCACCTTCTATAAGACCTTGGTAGCCTCTTTGTATTCCTACAACTTTTAATTCATTAAATATAGCAGCTCTAGTTACAGATCTAATAGCGGCATTCATGCCAGGAGCATCTCCTCCACTAGTTAAAACCCCAATTTTTTTCACTTAATCACTCCTCAATATTATTTATTAAAAACAGCTTTGATTATCTTCACAGAGTTTATATTACATATTGCAATAACTATACCATTAAAACCCCTTTAATATTCTACTACGCAGAGTATCTATAAGTAGTTTTATAAATATATATCTTAGTAATAAAGTACTCAGTTAAATCAATATAGTATATTATACTATATTTCTGTAAATAGAGCATTAAATCCAGATTTAATATTGATTATTAATAACGCCATGTGCTTCACCAGCTTCAGATTCAGGAACTAATAACTCAAATATAGCATCATCCAATTTCCCAATCTTCCTAAATTTAACTAGAAAGCCTTCTGTATTCAACTTTTCTTTTATCCTTTGTGCCTCTTCTTCTTGATGTGCAACATGTATTACAGTCCACATATTAGTCTTCCCTTCTGAAACATAATTTCGTTTTATATTTTAAATCATTTTTCAAGAAATTTCAATACGACAAACTATACAATTATTCAAGTATATTTTCTACATATACTTTTCATAAGCCCTTTGCCACCTATTTTAAATCATAATTATAGGATTTTATAATATAATAAATATAGTACTATTTATTATATTATAAGGGAGGCTTTGTATTGAAAGATATTGTAAAAAATATGCTGATTGACAGAGGCGTAGAGATTAAAGACATAGCAAACCTAGTCTATTTCCTGCAATCAAAATACTATGAGCTTACAATTGAAGAATGTATAGAAAGCGTAGAAAAAGTTTTAGGAAAAAGAGAGGTTCAACATGCTGTACTAACAGGTGTAGCATTGGATATTTTAGCAGAAAACGATGGCGTTGATGAACCTCTGCTTAGTATACTAAAAAGAGACGAACCTCTCTATGGCATTGATGAAATACTGGCTCTAAGTATAACAAATATCTACGGATCAATTGGTTTAACAAATTTTGGATACTTGGATAAAGAAAAAATCGGTATTTTAAAGGAGCTTAATGTCAAAGGCCCTCGAGTCCATACTTTTTTAGATGACATTGTTGCAGGTATTGCAGCAGCAGCATCTGCAAGACTAGCTCATTCAAGGGATGCCTAATATTTTTACCAAAGCCATTAAAAATCCTTAACATACCTTTATGGAATCTCCACCTATGACCTTTTTTAACTCATTTATCATTTCTTCATCTATATCTACCCATAAATCTTTATCAGCTAATAATTTTAATTTTTCTGATTCAATGTAAAGATAAACGGGAGTAGTACCTTTATTTTTCTGAAGTATTTGTCTTATTCTACCCATTAGGGCTTTATCTCTATTTCTAAGCTTAAGATATACCTTCCTAGCTCTCTTTAGAAAGGGTTTTTTTCTACTTATAATCATATTAACTTTTTCTTCAGTAAGAGGAACTATATTTTCTGCAATTATTTTTGGTTCCTCATCCTCTTTTAAATTGATTTTCCCAACCACTATTATAATGCTATCTTCATATAAGTGCTGAATACATCTATCATAAACTCCAGGAAAGGCTATAACTTCTATTGTTCCAAACAAATCCTCCAGTGTTAGGAAGGCCATTAGATTATTGTTTTTGGTAGTTTTATCCTGCTTTTTCATTACTATACCCGTAACTATAATTTTTTGTCCATCCCTAAGCCCTAAAGCATTATTTTCATCTTGAATTTCCTTTAAATCACTTGAATTAGCTGTTGCCACTTTGCCTATCAACTCTTCATATTCCGATAGAGGGTGTCCACTTAGATATATTCCAAGGATTTCTTTTTCAAAATTTAATAGATATTTGTCTGGAAACTCTTTAACATCTGCAAGGACCTCACTCTTTATAGTGTCGGGCAGAGTTTCATTAAAAGTGTTAAAAAGAGAAACTTGACCTGCTATATTCCTTCTTCTATCTTGATGTATTCCTTCAATTATTCTTTCATAGGCTGCCAGCAGACCTGCTCTGGTAAGGTTTAATGAGTCAAATACTCCAGCCTTTATCATGCTTTCAACAGCTCTTTTATTTAATTCCTTAGTCTCTATTCTTTCACAAAAGTCCATAAAGCTAGTAAATTTTTGGCTCTTTCTCATTTTAACTATAGAGCTAATGATGCCATTACCGACATTTTTTATTGCCAATAATCCAAATCTAATTTTATCCTTGGAAACAGTAAATTTTGCAAAGCTCTCATTTATATGGGGTGGTAATATATCAATTCCAAGTCTCTTACAATCCCCTATATATTGTGCTACCTTTGAAGAATTGCCCATTACACTTGTCATGAGTGCTGCCATAAATTCAACTGGATAATGGTGTTTTAAATATGCCGTTTGATAGGCTAAAACAGCATAGCTTGCAGCGTGACTCTTGTTAAATGCATATTTAGCGAAATCTATCATATCATCAAAAATAATATTGGCAATATCCTTGCTAACACCATTTCTCACACATCCAGCAATCTCAATATTGTCATCTTCATCTAGTTTTCCATTGATAAAGTACTCTCTTTCCTTTCTCATGACATCCATCTTCTTTTTGCCCATTGCCCTTCTTACTAAATCACTTCTGGCAAAACTATAGCCGCCAAGCTCCCTAACCACCTGCATAACCTGTTCCTGATATACAAGGCAGCCGTAGGTAACCTTAAGTATAGACTCCAGTTTTGGATGCAGATATGTTACTTCATCTGGATTATTTTTATTTTTAATATATTTTGGAATAGATTCCATAGGTCCAGGTCTAAAAAGGGAGATTCCTGCAATAATATCCTCAAGGGACTCAGGCTTTAACTCCTTGATAAACTGTCTCATCCCAGAGCTTTCAAGCTGAAAAACTCCTAATGTTTCTCCACTACTTATGAGCTTATAGGTTCCTTTATCATCATAGGGAATTTTCTCAAGGTCTATATCTATGCCTCTATTATATTTAATCAGTTTTGTGGCTTCCTTTAGTACTGTAAGGTTACGGAGTCCTAAGAAGTCCATTTTCAGAAGCCCTAATTCCTCTAGTAAATTCATATTAAATTGTGTAGTGACATTATTATCATGTAGGTATAGCGGTACATATTCGTCAACGGCTTTCTTTGATATAACTACCCCTGCGGCATGGGTTGAAGCATGTCTAGGTAAGCCTTCCACCGCCATAGCACTGTCTATAAGGTATTTTGCATTTTCATCATTCTGATACATTTCCTTAAGCTTTGGGTTTAGCTCTAACGCTTTTTCAATTGTTATTCCTAGCTGATGGGGAATCTGCTTAGCTATTTTATCCACTTCTCCATAGGACATGTTTATTGCTCTTCCTACGTCTCGAATTGCTCCCCTAGCTGCCATTGTTCCAAAGGTAATTATCTGTGCAACCTTCTCCTTGCCATACTTCCTTATAACGTAATCAATTACCTCTTGACGTCTTTCATCTTCAAAGTCTATGTCTATATCAGGCATTGTAACCCTTTCAGGGTTTAGAAACCTCTCAAAAATCAAGCTGTATTTTATGGGATCTATATCAGTAATATTCAGTGTATAGGCAACAATGCTTCCTCCGCAGCTTCCCCTACCAGGTCCTACTATGATTCCATTATCCTTGGCATATTTTATAAAGTCCCAAACTATTAAAAAGTAATCTATATAACCCATATTTTCTATGGTACTTAGTTCGTATTCTAGTCTTTCTCTTATTTCGTCCGTTACTAATTCATACCGCTTATTAAGTCCTTCATAGCACAGATTCCTCAAGTACTGGCTGTGGCTGTACTCTTTAGGAACATCAAATCCCGGTAGGTGCATTTGATTGAAATCAAATTCCACATTACACATTTCAGCTATTTTTGCAGTGTTGTCTAATGCCTCTTTAGCATAGGGGAATAGCTTTAGCATCTCATCATAGGATTTAAGATAGAACTCATTTGAAGGAAATTTCATTCGTCCCTCTTCATCTAGGGTCTTGCCAGTTTGGATACAGAGGAGTATATCGTGGTTTGTATAGTCGTCCTTATTCAAATAGTGCACATCATTTGTTGCAACTAACGGTATGCCTGTATCTTGACTTAACTTTATTAAATTTCTATTTATTGTTTTTTGTTCTTCTATTCCGTGGTCCTGTATTTCTAAATAAAAATTATCTTGTCCATAAATTTCATTTAACATCAGGGACATTTGCTTTGCACCTTCATAATCCCCATTTAGAATTTTTCTTTGGACGTCTCCTGCAATACATGCACTAAGACAAATTATATCTTCACTATGCTCTTTAAGCAAATCAAAATCAATTCTGGGCTTATAATAAAAGCCTTCTGTATAGCCCTTGGATACAATTTTTATCAAATTATCGTATCCATTATTGTTTTTAGCAAGCAGAACGAGATGTCCCATATTTTTATCCTTAAGGGGATCTTTATCGAATCGTGTTCTTGGCGCTGTATAAACTTCGCAGCCTATTATAGGCTTTATTCCATGTTTCATAGCTTCTTTATAAAAGTCTACCACACCAAACATTGCTCCATGATCGGTGATGGCAACAGAATCCATTCCCAGCTCCTTAATCTTGGAAAAGAGCTTTGAAATCCTTGTATATCCATCTAACAAACTGTACTCACTATGAAGATGAAGATGTACAAACTTATTTGACATATTCCTTCATCCTTTCTAATCACAATACAAAGTATCAAGTATTTCTTCTTCATATGTCTACATTATACTATGTAAAACATAAATAAGTCTAATTATTTCTTTTAAAACTCTATGAATAATCTAGGTTAATTATAAAAAGCTCCCTTTACATAAAGGAAGCTCTTAAATATCTACTTTTAATTATATACTATCCAAAATTTCCTTGAAATCTTGGGAATACATTTGTAACTTGAATATCTATGTTTTTATTGGTATCTACTTCTAAATAATCAGCTACTTTGTCCCCTTTTTCGTCTATAAGAATTCTAACTACAGGCTTAGAAGGATTGATTTTAGCTATATCAACCACTAACCCTATTTCATTTGTATTGAGTTTAACCATGCTGCCAATGGGATATATTTTTACACAGTTAAGTAGTTTTTTTACTAATTCGTTATCGAATTGGGAATTTACCATTTTACATATGTATTCTAAAGCTTTATAGTGCTCAATTTTTTTCTTATATACTCTATCGGAGGTTAATGCGTCATAAACATCACATATCGCCACAATCCTAGAATATATTTTAATTTGATCTATTTTTTTCCCATATGGATATCCATTACCATCCAATCGTTCATGATGATTTAATGCCACTTCGGCAGCTATATCGCTTATACCTTTAATGTTTTTTAATATCTCATAGCCATATTCAGTATGCCTCTTTACTATTTCATACTCATCAATTGTTAGAGAACCTGGTTTATTGAGAATTTCCTGTGGAATCATCATTTTACCAATATCATGGAGTATAGCTCCTGTTCCTAAGTCAATCAGATCATCGTATTTAATTCCATATGAAATTCCCAGTATCAATGACATTATACAGACATTAACGGAATGCTCTAATGTATAATCATCAACGGACCTTAATTTTCCTAGACTACTAATGATTTCATCATTGTCCAATAAATCTTCTATAAGTTTATTTACAATAACTAAGACTTTTTCGACTATAGCTCCATTTAAAGATAAAGCCTCCATCGCTTCCCCAATGAGTTTTTTTGCTTCTAATCTTGTCTTTATAATATAAGGAGTACTTTTGCCTTCTTCCTCATTCTCTGATTTAACTTTTTCTTTTATATAGACCTTATCTATATCATGGTTAATTATTTTCTTTATATATGATTTCTTTAGAGTAATTCCATCACTAATCAATATGTTTCCCATGGCATCAAATAGATTTTCTCCTAGTATCATTCCATCTTCCAGCTCAGCAACATTAATTTTGATGAGTTTACTGCCCATTATGAAGTCCTCCAATAATTGAGAATAATTAGTAAAAATTTAACCATTAGTATGTTTCGACATTGATTACTAAAAACCTCCAATAATCAAGATTTTTTTTTAGGGTCAGAGTCCTAAATTCAATGTATAATGGCTGCATTCATATAGATTTACGACTTAGTAATTTAATTTTCTCAGTTTAAACTCGAATATGCTTATAAATAAGCTTTTACATTAATTATCCCAAAAGTTAATATAATTTATACCCTTTTTTCGGAAAAATTTTCATACAAACTGAAAATAGTTTAAAAGGACAAAGGCCTTTGGCGACAAGCTTTAGTTGCAAGTTTTAAGTTCTAAGTTCCAAGTTGCAAGTATTAGGGGCTTTCTAATAGGTTTTAAGAAGAAGGTAATTAGAACACGATATTTTACTTGTGATAGAGTTCCTTAGCAATAAAAAAAGGAGCTGATATTTTACAGCACCTATAGGTTAATCAATTTGACTCCGATTAAGTTTGACAACTCCTCCATAGCTTCTTCTTCGTCTATGCCATTTACTATTATGGTAATCTTTGAATTCTTTGAAATACCTAGAGCCATAACTCCCATTACACTTTTAGCATTTACCCTGGCATTATCCTTTTCAACAAAGATATCCGATGCAAATTTATTGGTCGTTTGTACAAATAGTGCAGCTGCTCTAGCATGTAGACCCATATCATTTTTTATTTCAAAATCTTTTCTAATCATTATGAAATTCTCCCTTCTTTCTCAGTCGCTCAGCTATCTTTTCAATTTTCCTCAACCTATGATTTACTCCAGATTTGCCTACGGGAGGATTAAGTATTTGACCCAGTTCCTTTAAACTAGCATTTTTATATTTAAGCCTAAGTTCAGCTATTTCTCTTAAGTTATCTGGTAAAACCTTAAACCCAGCAGTTCTCTCAATATATTGAATATTTTTGATTTGACGTATCGAAGCTTCCACTATCTTACTGAGATTTGCAGTTTCACAGTTTACTATTCTATTAACATTATTCCTCATCTGCTTGATTATTCTAATATTTTCAAGCTGCATTAATGCGTTATGGGCTCCTATTATATTAAGTAAATCGACTATCTGGTCCCCTTCCTTCAAATATACTACATAATTGTTTTTTCTTAGGATAATCTTTGCCTTAAGTCCATAGCTATTGACTAGTTTTGACAACTCCCCACTAAATTCTTCATTGTGGGTAACAAACTCAAGATGGTAGGTTTTTTCCGGATCACTGACAGAACCGCCACCTAAGAATGCCCCTCGCAAATATGCCCTTTTGCAGCACTCACTATTCAAGAGTTTTTGAGGCAGTTTATAATTTATATTAAAACTATTATTCTCAAATCCAATAATTTCAAGCTCCTGCAATATATCCTTTGCATTTGAAATTGAAACTACATAGGTATTTCCTTTTTTCAATACTTTATTCTTTTTAACCAAAACCTTTGTATCGACACCAAAATTATTCTTAAACAGCTTAAAAATAAGTCTTGCAATTGCGGGATTTTCAGTTGTTACTTTTATATTAACTCTGTTTAATCCTGCTAACTGTATAGTTCCACTCATCCTAAGCAAAGATGATGCTTCAGCAAATTGACAACATTTATTTTCAAACATTTTTCTTACAAGCTCATTTTTCGTCTTTGATGAAAATGACATTTAATCACCGTCTTTATTTAAGTAAGTATATTTAGAATAGTATATATTAAATTTCAAAAAATTCTTATGGATATTTTATTTTAATTTTACTATTTTTCAAAAAAATGTAAAGTGTTATTTTTTCCCTAAATATAAGGATTGTCAAGCTATTTAAAGTGAAGGATTGCTTTCATTTTTTATTTTATTATATCATAATTTTAATTCTATAATTGCAATGCAAATAAAAAAGTAGCAAATTTTGTGATTACTCATAAAGAATAATCATTCTTTAAAATGAGAATAATATTTTTGTAAGACTAGGGAGGTGAATTAATGACAACAAATAGAAGTATTGGATGTAATGTAATAGAATGCAAACATCACGCTAAGACAGAATCTTACTGTAGCTTAAATCATATAGATGTAGTAAAGCATACTGGGACTGCTACTACAGTAGAATGTACGGACTGTGGAAGCTTTGAGCCTCAAGGCTAATAGATATATATTCCATATAGGAGGTACAATTATGCACACACCTGAAATGGAAGTAAAATGCTCTGTATCAAATTGTAAGTATAACAAGCAAAATTATTGCCAGGCTAAATCCTTAGAAGTAAACGCTATGGGTGATGGCTATGCTAAAACCAGTGATGGTACTGCTTGTTCAACATTTATATCAAAATCAGATATTAACCAGACATATTAAGATTTTAAAAGACCCCACTAGAAGTGAGGTCTGAGACTATTGATGTTCTGAGGCCTGATTAACCATTAGGTCTCAGTTTTTTTATTTCTTTTATAGCTTTGTCAATAATGTTTTTTTCATCTTCGTATTTTGCCATATTTTTAACTCTATCTATATGAATAAATCTTGCATCTATAAAACCCTCTTCTTTTTGAGGATTACACGACATTCCTCTGGCCTTCATCAAATACCAATGAACTGTCTTATTGATAATCTCATTATTTCTCCAGCTATTTTTAAAGGAGTATTGAATCTTTCCAATATATTTTATAACGTCGGCCTTAACTCCACCTTCTTCAAATACTTCTCTAATTGATGTATCCTTTTTGTCTTCATTTTTTTCAATTTTGCCCTTAGGTAAAACCCAATCTCCATTATATTTTTTAAGCAGTAAAATTGCATTTCCGAAATATACAACTCCACCAGCACTAACTTCTTCTCTCAATTGTTCCACTCCTTATGCTAAAACTTCTATAAGTCAAATTCTATAATAATTAGTGTCATTTTTTCTTATACCTAAGTAATTTAGGTCATATTATAATATATTAAAAAATACTATCATTCGGAACAATTTATTAATAGTATACCATAATAAAGTTAACATAGTATGGTAATAATTTCAACCAGAATTATTTGAGTAAGCAGCATAATTCTAACTTAGCAGGACTATATAATATGCAAATATTTTCCTTTATTATAGTATTTTATATAAAAATTATTTTGATGGTATAGCTCTAGGGAACTTAAATCTATATAAATGTGTGACTTAGAAACTTAACCTTTTTTGAAATATTTCGTAAGCCAAAACTACAATGCTTAATTTGGCTAATAGCTAACGGCTCACAGCAAAACATTGAAAGTAAAACTTTAGGGTCACACATATATATGTATATTAGTAAGTTTTTTAAGAGCATAACAATAAAAAAAACCCTAATTATAAAGGGAGTTTGTTTTTCTCTATATATAATATTCTAAATAATATTCAAAAAAATTAGAAAATCAGTAACCTAATCTTCTAATTTTTAGACTTCTTCATTATTGAATTCAATTCCATAAATCTTATTCTATCTTTACTATATCTCTCCTCTATCACCATTGCCAATATCTCTTCCGATAGCTTAAAAGCATCATGCCTCACATATCCTTTTTTAACTTCTATAAAATTGTCTTGAATTAAGTTTATTCCGTATTTTTTAAATAGCTCTTTATCTTTCCCAGTAATTTCAACTGGTCTAGCCCCCTCCTCCTTATACTTCGCAAAGGATTCACCGGGAATCTTTTTATTATTTGCATAGACATACTGAATAATTTCTTCGCTGGTATGCTTTAAAATTGCATTTACATGATCTCCAACAGTATATTTATCTGTCTCCCCTGGTTGAGTCATGACATTAGATACATATACCTTAATAGCATGTGATTTTTTTATCATCTTTGTAATTTCATCAACAACGAGATTAGGTAAAATACTTGTATAAAGGCTTCCTGGTCCAAGTATTATAACATCTGCATCTATTATAGATTCCTTGGCTTCAACCAGGGGCTTTGCCTTTCTAGGCTTGATAAATACACTTTCAATAGGGCTTCCCAGTTCTTTACTCTTTTTAGGAATTTGTGATTCACCTTTGATTATATTACCGTTTTCTAATCTAGCATATAAGGTGACATCTTCAACAGTAACAGGAAGCACTTTACCTGCTACAGCAAAAATGTCATTTATCCTTTTAATTGCATCCTCAAAACCATCGGATATTCCATCCATAGCTGCTATTAGTAGGTTGCCGAAATTTTGACCCTTATATATACCGTCTGTAAATCTATATTGAAAAAGCTTCTCCATGATTGGTTCAGTATCAGCTAAGGCTAAGATGCAGTTTCTTATGTCACCAGGAGGAAGCATTCCTAAATCCTCCCTAAGCTTTCCTGAGCCTCCACCATCATCTGCAACAGTCACTATTGCCGTTATATTGCTAGTAAACCTTTTTAAACCTCTGAGTAAAACAGATAATCCTGTTCCCCCTCCAATAACCACTACCTTTAAGCCGCGGTCTAAAATATTTTTATCTATTAGATTGTTTATATTTTTTGAAGCAATAAAACCACCATTGGAAATGGGTTTTTCCAGCAGCCTATTGAGGCGAACTATTCCTCCATATATTGATATAAATAGTATCACGCTTCCTGATATAATAAAGAAAATACTTCCTCTGCCATTTAAAATTTTAGATATTACACCATTTAAAATCCTTGTTAAACCAACCATCAAAAGTATGATTCCTACCATACCTGAAACTATCCATCTTTTAATTTTAATTCCTGGTTTTAACCAAAAAAATATATTCATGTCCCCCTTACCCCTTATCTATTTGGGCACATCTCTATGGTTTAACTTGGCTCTATGCCCTTTTTCTTTCAAGTAATTATATAAAATATTAGCAACCGTTACCGATCTATGCTTCCCTCCTGTGCAGCCAACTGCTATAACAAGCTGAAATTTACCCTCTCTTTCATAGTAAGGTATCAGAAATTCAACAAGGTCATTAAGTCGTTTGACAAACTCAATACTCTCTGGCCATTTCATAACGTACTCACTAACACTCTTATCATTTCCTGTAAACTCTTTAAGCTCAGGTATATAATGGGGGTTAGGTAGAAATCTAACATCAAATACTAAGTCGGCATCCAATGGAATTCCTTTTTTGAACCCAAAGGATAGAACAGATATAATAATGTTATTTGCCCTGCCCTCAATAAATATCTTTTTAATTTCTTCTTTAAGCTCACCCGGTATCATATTTGAAGTATCAATAATTTTATCAGCTCTGACCTTTAGATTTTCCAGCTTTTTTCTCTCGGCATTTATTCCATCAATTATCCTGCCCTCACTGCTTAGGGGATGTACTCTTCTCGTCTCCTTAAATCTCTTAATCAATGTCTTATCGGATGCATCGAGGAAAAGTATTTCATATTTATATCCCTTGTCGGTTAAATCGTCTAAGCTCTCAAAAAGATCATCAAAAAATTTGCCTCCCCTTATATCTATAACTAGAGCAATTTTTTGAATCTCACCGCCATTAGTAAAGCATAGCTCAGCAAACTTTGGAATTAGTATGGGTGGTAAATTGTCTATGCAATAAAATCCTATATCTTCCATACATTTCATTGCCTGACTTTTACCTGCCCCCGACAAACCCGTTATTATAACAAATTTCATAGACCCACCTCATCTTTTGTAAAGTTTTAGGTTTAATATAGAGAATCCATAGTAAATCTTAATTTATACATATTAAAATATCCGATGATTTTAGGGATTTTTAATGTGTATAAATTAAAGTTTTGACTGGAATCTCTCTAAAGTGTATTCAGTTGAAAGTAAGTTAAAAGTATTCTTTAAGAGACTAAAGCCTTTCCCTCTAAAGACTTGCCTCTATATATTACTATTCTGCATTAATAATACTATCTACGCTGAGTCCTGCCTGTATGGCTCGGTTTATACCTTTTTCGACATTCCCTATATCTTCAGGACAATGGGCATCACTATTTATAACGAATTTCGCCCCTTCTTTCATTGCAACCTTTATATATTCTACTGTCAAATGTCCATGACTGCTGTTTATCTCCAGAGCTGTATCATTTTGAACTGCGGCCCTAGCCACTTCTCTAGTATCTATTGAAGCCTTTGCTCCTGGATGGGTTAAAATATCTATATCGTATTTACTAAGAGCTTCAACTACAGCCTTCGTATTTAATACCCTCGATTTTCTTTCAATAGAAGGAAGTAATGGACTAAGAATGTTATAAAGCTGCACCTTTGCTCCCTCAATGAGCTTATCTGGTATACTTCCAAAATGAAATCCCGCCAATAATATATCCAGCTCCTTCTTTATTTCTTCATCCACATCTATTTTGCCATCGGTTCCAATAATATTTGCTTCTATTCCAAACTTGACCTCTATGTCGGTGTTTACTCTATTTAATTCATCTATTTCCTTTCTAATCTTTTTTATATCTTTTTTATTTACTCCATAACCTATATGCTTTGGCCCATGATCGGTTATGGCTATTTCTCTAAGTCCTTTTTTCTTTGCTGCCTCAACATTATCTTCAATAGTACCCTTGGCATCCCCACTATAGTTAGAATGGGTATGATAGTCAGCAAAAATTTTCATGAAATCACCACTATTCTTAATTAATTATTTTAACTTCTGTCTGTAATTCAACAGCAAACTTATCTCTAACCACCTTTTGAACAAGCCTTATAAGATTATATACATCATCAAAGCTTGCATTTCCTAAATTAACAATAAACCCACAGTGTAAATCCGATACCTGGGCATCACCTACCCTTACACCCTTTAATCCCGAATCCTCAATCAATTTTCCAGCATAATAACCCACAGGTCTCTTAAATGTACTTCCTGCACTAGGTAAATGAAGGGGCTGTTTTGTTGTTCTTTTTATAGTTAAATCATCGGTTATACTCTTTATTTTATCAAAATCACCCTTTTTTAATTCCATTTCAACTTCTAAAACTATATAGCCCTTTTCTCCAAATATACTTTTTCTATATCCAAAATTCAATTCTTCTTTTCCAAAATATCTTACATTGCCTTCATTGTCTAATGCAGATACTAATGTAACAATATCCTTCATTTCTCCGCCATATGCCCCTGCATTCATGGCAATAGCTCCACCTAGAGTTCCTGGTATGCCGCTGGCAAATTCAAAGCCTTCAAGGTTTTGATTCATAACTACTTTAGATAAACGAGAAAGCAAAATACCTGATTGTGCCTTTACTGTGGTTTCATTTATTATTACATTATTAAAATTATCAGAAATCTTTATTACTACTCCTCTAATTCCCTTATCACTTATTAATAGATTACTTCCATTACCAAATACATGGTATTTTATATTATTTTCCTTACAATAATTCAATGCATATTGTATTTCATCTATATTATTTGGCAATACCAAAACATCAGCTGGACCCCCAATTTTAAAGGAAGTATGTTTTTTCATCATCTCATTTTTTAGTACATACCTTGAATCTATCCTTTTAGTAAAATCTATATATATTTGATTTATATCCATATAACCATCTCCTAACACTATTTAATTATTATAATTTTATTCCTTTAAATTCAAGATAAGTATACCTTTTTGATTTTAGAAAAACAAGGGTCAGTTCATCTATCATTAATATTCAAGCTGATCTATCCTCTCTTTAGCATTCTTTATTGCATCCTTAGGAGATTTTTTCCCTATTATAGCCATTCTAATCTGATTTTGCAATATATCATCAATCTGACTCCAATTGCTATGTATGCCAATTGGCTTAGAGTAAGGCAAGCTCTTTTCAATATTCTTCATAAGTTCATCGTTATTATATATCGCTCCAACATTTTTTATTACTGGAAACACCCCTTGCTTATACAGCTCTTTTTGTCCTTCATCATCGGTTAAATGCTTTAAAAATTTTACACACATTTTTAGCTTTTCTTCATCCTGCTGCTTAAAAATTCCATATGCTGATACAGAATTTCCCGATGATACAGGTATACCTGCTTTACCAATTGGATAATTAACTACTCCAAAGTTAAAGCCCTTTCCTAAGCTATTTAGTCTTTTAAGAACGTTCACAAATGATGTTTTACCTGGATAAACAGCAACCTTTTTATCTACCGCAAAGCTTCGCCAGGCTTGACTAGGGGAATTAATCCCGAAATCTTCAGGTGTAACCCTATGAATAAGCTTCAAATCTGCTAATTTCCTTAAACCGGAAACAGCATTTTCTCCATAAAAATTATACTTTCCATTTTTAATGTCTATTATTTCTCCTCCATCACTTAATAGTATCCCCCAAGCGTTATAGGCATTGCTTCTAATATAGGAATTGAAACCATATATATCCGCTTCTCCATCACCATTTTTGTCATAGGTCAATTCCTTCACCGTCTTTATAAATTCATCATAGCTCCAATTTCCGTCCTTTGGCGGCTCTACTCCCCTTTGGTCAAATAATTCTAGATTTAAGAAAACACAATAAGTCTCCATCATATATGGAATACCCCATATCTTATCATCATATTTCACGGCTGAAATTGCATTTAGCTTGTATTTATCTATTTCTTCCCTTACCAGATATTTATCCAAGGGCTCTAAAACCCCCTTGGAAATCATTTCAAAATCTGAGCCCACCGGTGCTATATCTGGAGAGGAATTAGTTTTTATGGCATTATTAAGCTCCATACGCCCAGACTCTGAGTCTAGGGGTTTAAATTCTATGAACACACCGGGATTTGCCTTTTCAAATTCCTTGATTTTTCTCATAATCCATGAGTACTTGTATCCCGTAGTTGAATCAAGTCTAGGATAATCTCTAACTGTTATAACACCTTTCCACTGAATCTCTTTTACGAAAATTTTATCCACTAACTCATCTATATGAGGCTTCATCAATATGTGAGGAGCAAATAGTATGAAAACTATTAAAGCTAGGCAAAGAAAAAGGGTAAAAGGTCTGTACTTTATACGCATCATCTGTACACCTCCTACCCTATATTTATTAATTTATTTCTAGGTATATTACTGTTTTTACTCTTACAATCCTTTAACCACCTCCAACCGGTGGAAAAATTGAAACTATATCTCCTTTACTTAGCTTTGTATTTAATTCCCCATTCCTTCCGTTGATAAGTAAAATCGCCACATCCTCTTCCTTTATCTTAAAAAGCCTTATTATATTATAGCTATCTATTCCTTCTTCATAATCTAAATAAACCTTTTTGCCCCTCCCTTCCCTTAATGTTGCAAAAAACCTCACTTCAATATCCATTCATTTACCTCCTAGCAATATTTACAAATATATAATATTTGAATGGGGCCTCTCAAGGAAGCCCCATATAGAAATTGACATTTTTTATATTTATGCCTTAGTCTTCATTAAAAGTCCAAGCTCAACTAATTTTTCTTCAGTGGGGACTCCTTTTTCATCCCATCCTCTTTCTTCATAATATTTAGGGAGCATTTCATCCAGCTTAGTTATCCATCCCTTTGAAGGACCTTCTGGTATTGGCTCCTCAAGTAATCTCTTAGGTAGTGTATCATCAGAGCTGTCTAAACCTGACTCTAAATTAAATAGCTTTTCAATATTCCATATCCTATCTCCAGCTTGAAGTATGCTCTGTGCAGTATGGTCAGTTCCACAAACAGCATTATATAGATCAGCATAATCCTCTACCCCTAAGGCAAATGAAGTAAAGAGACATAATCCTAGTGAATCAATTACAGCAGTTAAATCTTGGAATATTTTAACCCATGTTGGTTTTCCTTCAAGTGAAAATCTATCTAGCTTCTCAGGAAGTCCTAAAATTTCTGGAGATATCAGATATCCTCTAACATGACATCCTCCTCTATTTGAGGTGGCATATTGCAGTCCTTGACCTTGAATACCCCTTGGGTCATATGCTGGAAGCTCCTGTTTCTTTACAGACATAGAAAGTTCTGGTGCTCCATACATTTCTGCTAATCTATATGAGCCCTCAGCAAATTTATCCCCTAAGCCTTCACGAAGTCCCATTTTTTTGGTCCATTCCATAACGGCATGGGCATTTCCAAATTCCAATGGAGGCCCATCTACTTCTTCATCCTTTATATACCCTTTTTGATAAAGCTCCATTGCTGCCGCCAAGGTTGCCCCTGCGGAAATCGTATCGAGTCCCAGTTCGTTGCACCAATAATTTGCTTTAATTATTTCTCCAAGATCATTAACTCCACAGTCAGAGCCATAGGCCCAGATAGTTTCATATTCTGGCCCTCCTCCCTCTATATCATCTACTTTACAGTATCTTCCACATACAATTGGACATCGATAGCAAGCTTCCTTTTTAACTAAATATTTCTCTGCAAGGGTTTCTCCGCTAATATCATCTGCATTTCCAAAAAAACCATCCTGGAAGTTATTAGTAGGGTGAACTCCACTCTCATTTATAACGTTAACAAGCACAGCAGTTCCATAGGTGGGCAATCCTTGTCCCGTAACTCCATTATCTCTTATTTTCTTGATAGACCTTGAAAATACCTGCTTTAGCTTATCGGGCTCCTTCACTTTAGCCTTTCTATTACTACCCCTTACTGTTATTGCCTTTAGGTTCTTTGAGCCCATTACTGCTCCAACACCGGAGCGACCTGCTGCTCTATCCTTATCATTCATGATTGCAGCTATTCTTGAAAGCTTTTCACCGGCTGGACCGATTGTAAGGACCTTGACCTTACCTCCATACTCCTTTTCAAGCAAGTCAGTTGTTTCAGAAACTACCTTACCCCATAGATTAGAGGCGTCCTTAATTTCCACTTTATCATCTTCAATATTTACATACACAGGTGAATCTGCCTTTTCTTCTATGATAATCCCATCGTAACCCGCAAATTTTAATTCAGCTCCCCAATATCCTCCTGAGTTTGAAGATGCTACTGTTCCAGTCAATGGCGATTTTGTTACAACCATATATCTTCCACCAGTTGGTGTAGGTGTTCCCGTTAAAGGCCCCGAAACCACTATAAGCTTATTTTCGGGACTTAGAGCATCAATCTTAGGGTCCACTTCCTCCATAAGCATCTTAGTCCCTAATCCTCTACCGCCAATGAATTTCTTTGCCACCTCTAAATCCAATGCCTCAACATTTGCAACTCTTTCCTTAAGGTTAATTCTCAATATCTTTCCCACATAACCGTACATATTACTCCCCCTCTAAAGATTAAGATAATATTTATATACGCAATACTTATGCCAATAGAAAAAACTTGAATTTTCCAAGGGAAATCCAAGTTTAAAAGTAAATACCGTTCCATTATGGCGCAATATTAATTGATTTTGACTGTTCCATATCGTAACACTGTTCAAATTTGGAACAATCAATTTCATATCTATTTAATTTTCTATACAACGTATTTCTTCCTATGCCCAATTTCTTTGCAGCTAATGTGATATTGCCATTGCAAACTTTTATAACTCTTGTTATATGTATCTTTTCAACTTCCTCTAATCTATAACACTCATTATTATTTCCAGTTATTATTTCTTCTAGCTTCAATTTAGAATCCTTATCCTCTAGCTCAATTGGAATGTATTCAGTATTTATAACCAGCTCTATAAAGTTTTCCAGCTCCCTTATATTACCTGGCCATTCATAGCTCATCAAATACTCCATATGCTCCTTAGATACATCTACCTTCTTTTTATTAAGCCTTTTAGATTTTCTATTCATGAAATATTCAATAAGAAGAGGTATATCTTCTTTCCGCTGCCTTAATGGTATAAGCCTTATGGGTAGTACATTAAGTCTATAAAACAAATCCTTCCTAAAGTTTCCCTTTTTAACCTCTTCAGCAAGGGCCTTGTTAGTTGCAGCAATTATTCTAATATTCACTATTACTTCATTGGAGCCTCCCACCCTGATTACTGTTCCTTCTTCAATTACTCTCAGTAGTCTTGTCTGCATATCCAGAGGCATTTCTCCAATCTCGTCTAGAAATACGGTTCCCCCATCGGCGATTTCAAACTTCCCTGGCTGTCCTCCCTGCTTGGCTCCAGTAAAAGCTCCTTCTTCATATCCAAAGAGCTCCGACTCAATTAGGTTTTTAGGAATAGCTCCGCAATTTATTGCTATAAAGGGCTCTTCATTTCTTCTACTATAATTATGTATAGCCTGGGCAAATATCTCTTTTCCTGTGCCGCTTTCTCCCATAATTAGTATGGTAGACTTGCTGTCTGCAACTTTTTTAGCAAATTCAATAGTACCCATCAGTTCCTTGCTCTGACCAATTATCTTATCAAAGGTGTATATAGCCTGCCTTCCCATTATTTTATTTGCTAACTTCCTTACTTTTTTAACCTCTTTAAATACAAGAATAATATTTATTACTCTTTTCCTATCATCAATTATGGGATAAGCACTAAGATTAAATTGAAGCTTATTTCTACGGGAATTAACGAAAACATCCTCATCTAAAAATATCCCTTCACTGCATAAGCTTCCTTTAACCCGCTTCCAGCCTTCAAATAAATCAGATGCGTTAATTTTCCTCATATCTTCTTGTCTATAGCCAAACATTTTTGTCACATAGCTATTAACTGACCTTATGCTGCCATTTAAATCTACAGTCATTATTCCCGCAGGAATGGAATCCATAATAGTATCGTTATATATCTTTGCTATTTTAAGATCATCGGTATATTTTTTTATGTAAAGCATCTTTTCAATTGCATTGGAAGCCGCAACAACCATGCCTAAAGTATGGGAGTGGACATTTTCACTATATCCCGTTAAATCTAATGCTCCAATCACCTTTCCATCAAAATTCCTTATGGGAGCACCAGAACAGGTCCATCTATGGTATGCTCTAACAAAATGCTCCTTTCCCGATACTTGTACAGGTACTCCCTCGGCTAATGCTGTTCCCATTGCATTAGTTCCAATGTTTGACTCATCCATATATGCTCCCGGAATCATTTTAAGTGCAAAGGCTTCTGAGAGTATATCTTCATCCCCAATAACACTCAAAATACAACCTTCCTCGTCGGTTAGTATGGAAAAGAAATTTGACCCCTTTACAAAATCATATAGCTGATTCATGAATGGCTCGGCAGCAATAATTAACTCTCTCTTTTTCTCCAGTTTCCTTTGAAGCCTATCTCCTTCAATAATCCTCTTACTATATATTCTCTTTAAGTCAACCCCCATGCTTTTACACCTTTCATGGGACCGTATTATGTATTTTTTAGTCTCATGCTTGGCTGATCTATCCATTCAATTTCCCCCTTATTGTGGATACAATTAAATTTTACCACAACTCTTTAGAAAAAGTCTGAATTTTCCATTAAAACAACCATAGTCTTCCTATTTTATTAAAAAAACTATGGTCTTATCTATTTATATATAGTTTCTGTATCATTCTATAACAGATATGTCATCTCCTACTCTAATTTTTCCACCCTTAAGGACCTTGGTAAATATACCTTCCTTGGGCATTATGCATTGTCCGACTTGATGAAATATGGCACAGCCTGAATGACATTCCTTGCCTATTTGTGTAACTTCTTGAAGGGTATTACCTATTTTAAGCTTTGTTCCAATGGGTAGCTCATAAAGGTTTATTCCCTGGGTTGTAAGGTTTTCAGCAAACTTGCCGCTGCATAGTCCTTCAATTCCCATTTTCTTCATCTTTTCTATGCTTTCATTCCCTAAAAGGCTTACTTGTCTATGCCACTTTCCTGCATGGGCATCACCCTCTAGTCCAAAGTCCTCGATAAAGTTTCCTTCTGGGATACTTTCCTTTGGGACACCCTTTTTTTCACTTATGTTTATGGCAATTACCTTCCCCACTTAAAGCTCCCCTCTCCTTATATATTCACCGGACTTGCCTCCGGTTTTCTTTACAAGTCTTATATTCTCTATAACCATATCCTTATCCACAGCCTTACACATATCATAGATGGTAAGGGCTGTAATGGAAACAGCACTCAAAGCCTCCATTTCTATCCCTGTCTTACCTATGGTCCTTGCCTTTGCTTCAATATAGATAGCGTTATTGACCTCATCAATCTCAAATTTTATATCTGCCCCTGTAATAAATATATTATGGCACATGGGTATTATTTCACTTGTTTTTTTTGCCCCCATTATCCCAGCAACCTGAGCCACCGATAAAACGTCTCCTTTTTTCATCTGACCTTCAAGAATCATTTTCAGAGTTAATGGATTCATTTTTATTGTACCCCTTGCAATCGCTTCTCTTTTAGTATTCTCTTTATCTCCCACTTCAACCATTTTGGCCTTTCCGCTTTCATTAAAATGTGTGAATTCCATTCTATCCTCCTATTTGGTACATATTCCTTACTATGGGCTCAAATTCATAGTTATTAATTGTATGCTCCTTTGGCTTTGATTCAACAGCAAGCTTTAGAATATCTAAGAGCTCCATATTTTGCTTACGAAGGCTCCTTATATTTAACTCGTAGTTTGAATGTAGACAAGGCTTTATCCTGCCATCAGCGGTAATTCTTATTCTGTTACAGCTTGAGCAGAAATGCCTGCTTATGGGGTTGATAAGTCCAACCCTACCCCTTCCCTTTGGCATTTTATAATATTGAGCTGGGCTTCCCTTATCATCTTTGCATAGAGGAATTAATTCTGGAAATCTATCCAAAATAATTGTGTTAGGTATAAAATGCTCCTTTGCCCATGTACTTGCCTGTCCAAGAGGCATTAGTTCTATAAACCTTACATCTATATCTTCATTAGCTGCTAGATTAACAAAGTCTTCTATTTCATCGTCATTAAAGCCCCCAATCAACACCGTATTCAGCTTAATTGGCATTAGACCCACCCTCTTGGCTTCTTCAATGCCATCTAGAACCTCTCTAATATTTCCACCTCTAGTTATTTCATAAAATTTTTCTTTATCAAGACTATCTATACTTATATTAACTCTATTTAAACCAGCTTCCTTCAGCTCCTTTGCATATTTCCCAAGCAAAGCACCATTAGTAGTCATGGCAATATCCTTTATCTTATCTATAGCGGAAACCTTTTTAATTAGCTCCATTATTCCCTTTCTAATTAAAGGCTCTCCACCGGTAATTCTCACTTTATTTACTCCCAGCTTCACAGCCTCCTGAACGATCTCCTCTATCTCCTCTATCCTCAAAATATCTTCATGCTTCTTTTTACATAAGCCTTCTTCCGGCATACAATACCTACATCTCAAATTACATAGGTCTGTTACAGAGATTCTTAGGTAGTTTATTTTTCTTCCTCTATTATCAAGCATGTCGACACCTCCTTTTTTAGAAGACAAAGGTTATACTCTAGATGTGTGACCCTAAAACTTAACTTTTTTAGAAATATTTCACAGCCCAAAACTACGATGACTATTTGGCTAACAGCTAACGGCTGACAGCTCACAGCAAAACATTGAAAATAAAACTTCTCAGTCACGCATCTATATAGTTATATCTATCTAAACATAATTATTTGCATCAGAAACATTTGACTTTACGTTACTTCCTATTTAGAAATCCTAAAAGGTCAGTTGCAATCTATTAGGTAGGAACTTTGTGGACGGTTTCAACGTTACTTAAGGTTTTGTAACAGAACAATTAGATATGACCAAAGAGCCTGTAACCCACAACCGACATAACATCACATCTTATAAGACTGCAACGACTTAAAAGCCTTACTATATGTCCACTACTTTCCCCGCTTCTTCTATTACATAGCCGCCAAGCTCTTTAAGCTTGTTTGAGAATTCATCTGATTTTAATATTTCTATAAAGCCTTTAATCCTTTCATCATTCATAAACTCACTTGGAATGATAAAATCATATTCTTCTTCCCCAATAGGAATAAAGTCAAGCCCCATAGCCTTTGCAGACGATTTTATACCTAGTCCCACATGGGCGGTTTCCGATAAAACGGCTGATGCAACAGTCATATGGGTGGTCATTTCCCTTTCATATCCCCTTATAGAAGCAGTATCTATACCTAATTTATTAAGTTTAAAATCCAGTAATATTCTAGTACCAGAGCCTTTTTGCCTATTTACAAAAACTATGTCTTCCCTTATTAAGTCTTCAATAGAGTTTATATTTTTAGGATTTCCCCTTTTAACCATAAGCCCTTGAAGCCTTTTTACTCCCTTTATAAGGGATACTTTGATATTTCGTAAATACTTCTTTACGTACTCAGTATTATAGCTTCCGGTTTCTCCATCTAAAAGATGTATCGGGGCAATATGGGCTTCACCCCTTTTTACTGCCATAATTCCCCCCATACTCCCAACATGGGCTGAAGACAAATTAATATCTGGATGCTTTACATGCAGCATATTTGCCAGTATATCCATTATTATATCATGGCTGCCAATGGAAACAATTGTATTATTTATGCTATCTAAGTCCTTTAAAAGCTCTACTTCAACACTCTGTCCAGCTTCAATTCCCTCAAGATTCTTAGGAATTTTTGTTATACCGTCTGCCTTTACAAGGGACATAGTAACCCCTGCACCTCTATTTAGGGGGGTAGCTATTAGTCTTCCATTGACCTTGCCAAGCTTCATCCTAACAAATTCTAGATGCTTAAGGGATGACATAATACGCTTTGATAACACAGCTTCAACACTCTGTTTTCTAGCATCTTTATATTTTTGATACTTATAAATTATAGGTTTGACGAAGGCTTCAAAAACTATATATGCCGATACAGGATATCCCGGTATTCCAACTACGGGTTTATTATTTACCTTTCCTAATATTGCCGGCTTTCCTGGCTTTATTGCTACACCATGAAGGATGAGCTTTCCAATCTCACTAATTATCTTAGATGTATAATCCTCCATACCAGCCGATGATCCTGCATTTATTACAACTATATCGTTTTCTTGTGCAGCCTTTAAAATCATATCCCTTATCAGATTATAATTATCTGGTATTGGTCTATATCTATTAGGTTCTCCACCATAGGACTTTACCATAGCTTCAAACATCCTAGAGTTGGAATCAATTATCTTTCCAGGTTTTATTTCATCATCGGGCTCTATTAATTCAGTACCAGTTGCTAATATGCCTACCCTTGGTCTTTCTAAAACTTCTATCTCAACTATTCCGCCACTAAGCAATGCTCCTATATCAACTGGTGTTATTTTATGGTACGCCGGTAGAATCATTTCACTTGCAACTATATCTTCTCCCATTGGTCTTACATGCTGCCAGGGGGATACTGCCTTAATTATCTGTACTGATTCCTCATCAATGGGTATAACATCCTCAATCATTACCACCGCATCATATGGTTCTTCTATTACATCTCCAGTGTCAATATAATTGAAGTCTTCCTTTAAGATAAGTTTCTTAGGAGTTCTTTCATCTGCGCCATAGGTTTCCTTTGACTTAACCCCTATTCCATCCATTGCCGAAGCGTTGAAAAAGGGTGAGGAAATTTTAGCAAATACAGGCTCAGAAGTAATTCTATCTAAGGAATCATAGACACTTATGTTTTTAGTCTTTAGATTGCTTATTACATCATTTATTTCATTAAAAAACATCTTTTTAGCTTCTTCAAGCTCCACATTGGAAAGATAGACATTTCTCTCAAAATCTTTCATTGAAAACAACCTCCACTTAACTAATTAAGAGTTAAGAATTAAAAATTAAAAAACTGGCAGAAATATAATTCTTTAGTCTCCAATAAAACTTCTTCTGGGGCTTCTTTAATTCTTCATTCTTCATTCTTCATTCTTAATTCTAAATTTTTAATTGAGCAAATTGCATAATTGCCATCCTGAAAAACTTACTACTATATATAGTTTTAGAATCCCTATAGCTATACCATCGAAATATTTTCTATTTTAAATACTCTATTTAATGAAAATATTCGCATATTATGCAATTTTGCCAAGTCAGAATTATGAAATTCCCTCATTTAAATTCTTGTGACCTTAACTTTTTCGCCCTTAACTATCCCTTCTTTATCAGCCTCAATTTTGATATATCCTGCTGCTCTAGACATCAAAGAAATCATTCCTGATTTTCCATAGACAGGTGCAGCCAGATATTCGCCTCCATCTTTCTCTATAGTAACCATTTGATAGGTTTCTTTTCCTTGGGCGGAATGTATATTTGATGAAAAGATTGCATCTACTGTATACTCTATATCTGTATCTATACCCTGAATATGCTTTATAAAATACTCAACAAATACTTTAAATACAACTATAGCCGATACAGGCTGCCCCGGCAGTCCGAAAACTGCTTTATTTTTAACCTTAGCAAGTATGGTTGGTTTACCGGGCTTAATTGCTACTCCGTGGACAAATACCCCAGGCTCCCCAATTGAATTTATGACTTTACTGGTTATATCCTTAGTTCCAACTGAGCTTCCACCGGATATTATTACAATATCATTATTATCTATGGACTCTTCAACAATGTCCCTTAGCTTTTCAAATTCATCCTGTAAGGCTATTTTATTAGTTACACAGCATCCTGCCTCCTCAGCCATAGCTGCAAGGGTATAGGTGTTTATATCCCTTATTTGACCTGGCTTCACCTCTTCACTGGGAGCAAGAATTTCGTCTCCAGTGGATATAATTGAAATCCTTGGCAATTTACTAAGCTTAACTCTATCTAAACCAATGGAGGTTAATACTCCAATATCCTGAGGTCTAATCCTAGAGCCTCTATTTAAAACCTTCTCATCTATTTTTATATCGTCGCCAATGTCAATTATATTTTCCTTTAAAGCAGTTGGTCTTCCTATGGCTATGTTTTCTTCATCAAGCCTTTCGGTATATTCAATCATCACTACAGAGTCAGCTCCACTTGGTATCATTCCCCCAGTAGGAACATAGGCGGTTTTGCCGGGAGATATTATTACATCTGCCTCTTTTCCCATATGAACTTCACCAATGACCTGCAAAAAGGCTGGCAGACTCTCATTTGCACCATAGGTATCCTTTGCCAATACAGCAAACCCATCAACTGTAGACCTCCTAAAGTGGGGGACATCCAGCCTTGAATAGATATCTTCATCTAAAATCCTGCCTACTGCCTTGGATATATGGATTTCTTCATTTTCCAGTCTATAATCATTAAAGTGTTCAATCATTTTCATTTTTGCATCTTTAACACTATGGACTTCAAACATTTTCATAAAGCTACGCCCCTTTTTATAGTTACAAATCACATTGAATAAATGGATAAAAATTTTTTGGTTGTACTTTGCTTGGGGTTTAGAATCACCTTCTCAGCATCGCCGTATTCATCTATTTTCCCCTTCCTCATAAAAATTACTTTATCACATAAGCGTTTAGCTTGACCTATGTTATGGGTTATGAGTATTACAGTAATTCCTTTTTCCTTGTTTCTTCTGGAAATCGTTTTCTCGATTAATTCTATTGAGTTGGGGTCAATATTGGCGGTGGGTTCATCTAACAATAAAACTTTTGGTTCAAATACCAATGCCCTAGCCAAGGCAACTTTTTGCGATTCTCCGCCGGATAAACTAGTGGCAAGTTGACCCTCTAAATGTGATACTTTGAATTCTTTCATTATGTCTATTACTTTCTTCTCAATAGCTTTTTTATCATATTTTCTAATCTTTAAGGGATATGCGATGTTATTAAATACGGAGGTTCTAAATAGATAGGGTCTTTGGCTCATATAGGTGATGTCTCTGATGGATTTAGTATCAAGGCTTCTGCCATTGTAAATTGGATTTCCCATAGTCGCTTCCTCAAGTCCTGCTATTATCCTTACCAAGGTGCTTTTCCCCGCTCCATTTGGACCGATAATCCCATAAATTTTGCCCTTATCTATGCTTAAACTATCAATGTTTACCACGGATTTATCTCCATAGACCTTATTTAGGTTATCAATTTTTATATCCATAATCAATCTCCTGCTACGTATTTATACAATACTGAATTTGTAATGAAAGAAATTGCCAGTAAAACAATTCCCATGGCTATGGAAATGGAATAGTTCCCCATGCTGTGATTCATTGCTATAAAGGATGTCATTACCCTTGTATGCCCCTTTATATTTCCTCCTACTATCATTACTGCACCAACTTCCGATATGCCTCTCCCAAAACCAGTTACTACTGCAATAAGTATATTTATTCGCATCTCCTTGATTAAAAGCAATAGAGTGTCTAGTCTATTTCCTCCAAGGGTTTTACAAACCTGTCTTATTACGTGGCCCTGTTCTTTAGAGTTATTGAAGATTATACCTGTAATTATGGGTGTTACTAATAAAGTTTGTGCAATAATCATAGCAGCAGGTGTAAATAATAAGCCTAAGCTTCCCAGCGGTCCCCTCCTTGAAATAATAACCGCAACAGTTAATCCTACTACAACTGGTGGAAGGCTCATAAATGTGTATAGAAACCTTGTCACTATCCTTTTATACCTAAACTTCTTTAGTCCCAGAAAAAAACCAAGGGGTATTCCCACTAATGAAGAAATAAGTGTAGAAGTAAGGGATACATAGATTGATAATAGTATTATTGAATAGACCTCTTGATCCAAGGATAAAAGAAGTTTAAATGCCTCAATAAATCCATCAGCTATATATTCCATACTCTACACCTCCGGTTAAATTACATGTTTTAATGTTATATGTTAAAAAAAGTATGAATTATGTGTTTCCTCCACTAATATTTACTTTGCATTTGGTGTAAATAATGGTTGACCAAACTTTTCTTTACCGAATTCACCTATTAATTTCTGTGTATTCTCTGATAATAACCATTTAACAAAGGCTTCAGCACCATCACCATTAATCTTCTCACTTTTATTGGGATTCACAGGAATAACGCCATATTGATTAAATAGTTTTGAATCACCTTCAACGACCACTTCTAATTCTATTTTGTCCTTCATGGAAAGATATGTAGCTCTATCAGACATTGTATATGCCTGTATTTCATTTGCCATCTGAATGACGTCACCCATTCCTTTTCCTGCCGAAACATACCAGTCACCTGCAGCTTCAACACCAGCTTCCTCCCAGAAGCTCTTTTCTTTCTTATGGGTTCCTGAATCGTCACCTCTAGAAACAAACTGTCCATGTCCCTCACTTAAAATTTTAAAGGCCTTTATAACGTCGCTTTTTGATTTTTCAGATAATCCTGCTGGATCATTCTCAGGACCTATAATCACAAAATCGTTGTACATCACATCAAATCTTTCTGTTCCATGCCCCTCTTCAACAAAGGTTTCCTCGCTACTCTTGGCATGTACCAGTAAAACATCGGCTTCTCCATCCCTTCCCATCTGAAGAGCTTTTCCTGTACCAACTGCAACAACCTTAGCTTCAATACCAGTTTCTTCTTTAAAATTTGGAAGAATATAATCTAAAAGACCGCTGTTCTCAGTACTCGTTGTAGTTGCCAATATAATAGGTTCTTGTTCCTCGGCAGTTTGTGCTGCACACCCTACAAAGCTCATTATAGCTAAAGTAATAATTAAAAGCCCAATCAACACCCTGTTCATTCTTTTCATAATTTACCCCCTTATAATCCTTTTTCATTTGTTTAATTGCTCTTTGCATAGGAAAATACTTAATGGATTATAATCAAAAATAAATAGAAAAAATGTACATTTGAATGCCGGCTTTTCAAATTACACATTTCTAATTTTAACAAAAATAAAAACACTCCTCTTGAAAGGAATGTATAAACCATTAAAATTTTCCTTTCCAAACACGGGAGGCATAAAGATTTCCCTTTACACCCATCGGTCAATAATTCGTAGAAATTCCTTAGAATTATTGACTCGGAAAAATTTTTACAAAATATTCTGTATCCAATTGCCCTAATTATAACATATGTCATAGTAGATTTACAATATCTTCCCTTACCTGACCTTAACATTAATGTAAGCACTACCCCTTTAAAAGTTAATTGTTTATATATGTATTTAATGTTAAGATTTTTATAGGTATTTTAGGTAAAACTACAACTTATACACACCCCAAAATGCCTAGAATCATCGCATATTTGGGTCATGTATAAGTTAAGTTTTACTCTAAAAACCCTATATAGATATGTGACCCAGAAGTTTTACTTTCAATATCTTCGCTGTGAGCTGTCAGCTGTCAGCCATTAGCTGTGAGCCAAATTAAGCATTGTAGCTTTAGTTAAGAAATATATACATAAAGAGGTTAAGTTTCTAAGTCACACATATATATTTATTCAAAGGGATGGTGATATGAATGTTTAAGCTAGGGATAATTACTGCCAGTGATAAAGGTTCAAGGGGAGAAAGAGAAGATAAAAGTGGCCAGTTAATCAAGGATATTATGTGGGCAAATGGTTATGAAGTATCAGTATGGAAAATACTGCCCGACGAAAGGGAACTGATTTCTAAGGAGCTTATAGACATGTCAGATAACCTTAAGCTTGATTTGATTCTTACGACGGGGGGAACAGGCTTTTCACCGAGGGATTGGACTCCAGAAGCTACCTTAGATGTACTAGATAGACAAGCTCCTGGCATTTCTGAGGCTATGAGATACTATAGCCTTCAAATCACTCCAAAGGCCATGCTTAGTAGGAGTGTATCGGGTATACGGGGTGAAACCCTCATAATAAATCTCCCCGGCAGTCCAAAGGCTGTCAAAGAAAATCTTGAATTTATTCTACCTGCACTCAGGCATGGACTTGAAATACTTAAGGGGCTTACTGGAGAGTGTGGGGGTGAGTAGGAAAAAGCGGTAAAAATGCCGCTTTTTAGCTCTTTGGTCTTAGCTCTTGGCTCTTAGGAAGTGAAAAAAGAGCTTTGACATTATTAATAAAGTTGTTTATATATATAATTTCTAGCTCCTCTTAAAGATTTTTGTCAGATTTATTATTCTTTTCTATGTAGATATCCAATGCTCTAATTCCACGATGTGCTAATTTTATAAATAATATCAGACAATAAACTAAAATACCAGTTAAAGCAAGATTAAAAATAATTATCGGTGCAGCAAAGCTTGACATCATTCTCATCACTCCTTGGGTAATTATTAATAGCATCAATCTTAGTATTTTATTTATATTCTCTATCTCTGAGCCCCTCTGTATATGCCCTTTCTAAGCTCAATTATATACTCTTTTAGCTGTGGAATTCTTTCCTCCCTAGCTTGCTGAACTGCTAGCTCAATATCATATGGGACTCTTATAAGTTGGATTGAAAATGGCTTTGTTTCCTGACATCCATAGCAGCCTTCCATTATTGCATAGGATGCCTGTGTAGTTTCTATGGAACTACCAACCCCCTCTTTTAAGTTTAATTCCAAAGGATTACCTACACTGCCTGGATTAAATATAGTTTTATTACATAGCCTCTGAACAAAGGATGTATGGACTTCCCCATATCCCACTATGTCGGGTTCTATATCTGTTGTATGCTCTGTATTTTCAAAAAGACTCAGCCTCTTTTCTATAGAATCATAGGGATATACTTTATTATGCACCCCTTGAGGAGATGCATGAAATAATCTAATATAGCTTCCACTCATGTAAAACTCTACTGCAATAGGCAAATTCATTATATAATCTCTGCTTGATCTATCTAATCTTTCTTGTGTCCACTTTCTAAGTAACGTATTAGCTTTATTCCCTGCACAAAATTCATCAACATTGCCCTTTACAACGTATTGACAGCTTTCTCTAATAATGTCCAATACCTCTTTGGGCTTTGGTCCTTTGCCAACAATATCACCTAGACATATGATTGTATCAGCTTCTCTTTCCCTTATATCATTTAACACCTCATTTAAAGCTATAAGGTTGCTGTGTATATCAGAAATTACCGCTATTTTATCCACAAAACATGCTCTCCTTTGAGTCATTTAAACTATTTAATTTTTCATTTACTTGCCAAAAAGCTGTCTTATTACAATCCTGATTTAGTAGTTTATTTTAATAAAACTATCTTTCCTTATTTTCTCTATCAATCTTTAGTACTGCTTCACAAATAATTTGACAGAGCTTTAACCTGCCAATCCACTTTTCATTATCAGTTTGCTCTCTCCTAAGGGCATTTATATCTTCAATATACTCAAGACCATCAACTTTCTTATAGTCAATTTCTAATCCTATAATTCTTTTTACAATCATAGGCCACTCAGAATCCGTCATCTTTGCATTTGAGTACTGTATTAATCCTTCTAAGCATTCCCTAGAAAATCCACATGAGCCTGCTGTTACATCAACTTCTTTTTTTAGTACTATAGAGCAAATGCTATTACTTATCTTCTCAGTCTCTTGCCACTCTATTGGATGACTTGAAAAGGCTCTTTCCGTTCTTCCAAAGATTATGTAGCTTGAACATTTCAATTCTTCAGCAACCCTTTTGAGCTCATCAAAATGTCTACTTGCCCAAGTGATTATTCTATCAAAATCACAGTAATGAAAATAATCTCCATTGGAATCTAAGCCGAAGCTTAAAACTTCCCGTCTTGCATTTGCAGCTCCTCTTTTGGGA
This sequence comes from Clostridia bacterium, assembly GCA_028278115.1. Lineage (GTDB taxonomy): Bacteria > Bacillota > Clostridia > Peptostreptococcales > Caminicellaceae > JANQEZ01. The sequence continues at coordinate 10,747 of JANQEZ010000008.1, read as the reverse complement.
ATAGTTCTTATTTTAAAATTATATTTCCTTAATTTATCTATAAGTTTCTGACATGTTACATCACTCACTGTAATATATTTCTGTGAATATACTTCATCTAATCTATTGATAACTTTCGTCAAAGGCATAATATTATCACCTTTTGGATCATGGACACAGCATAAGAGCACAGGTTTATACACTTTATCACTCCTAAAACCAGTTGTTTTATGGTTATTTCTTAAAAACCACTCTAGGATTATTCCAATGGGAATTTTCTATGATAATATCTGCATGTTTTTGTGGAGGAAATTTTTCAAGATAATACTTTTGTGTGGGTATATACTTCGTATCATATTTTTTAAGTATGTCTTCTCCATACAGAGGAACATCTCGCTGAATTGCCCTTTCTTTGCATAGCCTTATAGGAATCTCTATAAAAATTTTGTAGTCCAAATATTTCTCAATCTCTTCCCTAAATATGAACACGCCTTCTAATATAACTAAAGTTTCTTTATCAATACTATAATCCTTTACAGTATCATATTTATCAGTTTGAAGATTTAATAAAGTAAGTTCTTTCTGTAGAAGCTTTCTATTTCTTATTGGCTTTAACAAATCATTGACTAGCTTTTTTATATCAAAGCTTTTAAAAAAGTAATTCTCTATTTCATCTTCTCCTGAATATCTTATTTTTCTAGGATTATGAAAATCATCTAGATGGATTAATTGAACTTTTTGCTTTTTCTCTTTCAAATATTTTTCAAAAGACTTTGAAAACTCGCTTTTGCCTGAGGTATCAATGCCATTTATTCCAATTATAAGTGGGCTGCCTTCTTTTTTAGATGATAATATATCCATATATATTTCGTGAAAAACCTTATCTCTAGAATCCATTAATATTACCTCCTAAGATATACATTCGATTTCTATAAGTATATACTTTGGCTTTACATGCATTTCATTAGCTTTTTTCTACAACAAAATGAAGATGCTCAGTTGCATCACGATATTGAGGCAATTCACAATACTTAGGTGCACTCTTAAGATAATTCTCATAAACCTTTGGCATATCTTTATATAGATTTTTCATTTGGATATTTAATCCAGATATGAAGCTTTCTGCTCCAGCATAGGATACTATTCTAAAACCTGAAGCATTAATCTCTTTTATTGCTAATGGAGGTGTAGTAAAAAAAGTGTCGGTAAAGCTCTCCTCCTGTGTAAATTTCAAATCTCCTTCAATATATCTCTGAAAGTGCTTTCCATCTCTAAAGCTCTCAGGAAATTCACTAAGACTTGCCTTTAACGCACCCCAAGTGTTGATATATGATATTAGTGCAATACCTTTAGTTTTCAATATCCTATATGTGTCATGTAAAACCTTTTGTCTGTCTTCTAAATTATGCAGGTGATACAATGGACCCATTAATAATACCCCATCAAATGTTTCATCTTCTAGACCTTCCAGTTCTAATGCGCTTTTACAATAATAAGCCTCAGCTGATAAATTAGCAGCTTCAATCTTTTCCTTTGCTATATCCAGCTCCTTCTGAGATATATCCAATAAGGAAACTTCAAACCCTTTTTTTAATAATTCTAAAGAGTACCTACCTGGACCAGAGCCAATATCCATAATATGACCATTTTTAGGAAAGTACTTATTGATTAAGTAAAGGGTTGATTCGTACTCAACCCTAGAATAGGGATTATCTAATCTATTCCACTCTGTTTCAGCATTATTATTATAATACTCTCTTACTCTTTCAACCATAACATTCTCTCCTGCCTTCAAATATTTTTATAGATGTATTGCTTAGAGACTTAACCTTTTTTAAAAATATTTCTTAAGCCAAAACTACAAAGCCTATTTGTCTAATGGCTCACAGCAAAACATTGAAAGTAAAACTTCTAGCTCACCCATCTATATCCAAACAATAAATTGATTGTTGCGCTCCAAACCTTTTGGTTGTTTCCTTAAACATCATTCCTACTTTCTCTAAAAGCCTGCATGATGATTTGTTTGATGTTTGTGTTTCAGCTAATATTCTTGAAAGTCTCAGATCTTGAAATGCATATTTAATGACCCCTTTGGCTATCTCTGTTCCATAACCCTTTCCCCACCATTTTGGCATTAACTGATATGACAGCTCAGTATCCTTGCCATTATGATGTAAATCAAGAGAAATTAGTCCAATAAATTGTTTTTTCTCCTTTTCTCTAATGACCCAATAATATGAATCATCCTCTAAATTAAGCATATTTGAAAACTTTATTTTACATCTCTCTTCATCGACTATTCCACCAAGATATTTCCTCACTTCTTCATCCCTATAAAGCTTTTTTACATCTTCATAATCCCCGGGCTGTAGTCTATATAATACAGCTCTTTCAGTTTCTATCAATCTCTTCACCCCACTAATTTAGCCATAATCAAACAAGGATTCTCTTTTCCCCATAGTTCATTTATCTCTTCCAAGGGATAAAAGCCTACTTTACTATAAAATTCTCTGGTGGACTTATAATATTTATCTGGATGTGACTCACCTAGAGTTTTAACCATTAAAAATTTATAGTCATTCATTTTTAAGACTTCTTCACTTTTTCTTATCAGCTTTTTTCCAATTCCTTTGTTATGGTATTCCTTTAATATCCCCATAACATATATCTCTGAAGTAAATACATTATTAGATTTTATACTGATAAACCCTATGGGTAAACTTGAATCGTATACTGCATAAAAATCTGTATTCTTTACTTCATTCACATACTTAACTATGGATTCTTCTATTCCAAACCATTCTGGTAGGCCTCTCAATATATCATTTGTTATCTTTTCTTTTTCTTCATTATTTGAAACCATACTAATAAAGTACAAAATATAATCCTCCTAAATATATCTAATCTATCAATCTAATATCTACTTATTTTTATTATATTTAAAAATAATTTGCATATAATCAATATAGTTTGTGAATTTTTTTACTAAAATACATAATTCCGCTATCCTTTGGCGATTCTTTACACAAAAAACATTTATATCTCTTCTAAATGATTGAGTGGAGCCCATGCTTTTGTAAATGAATCATCCTTTTTATATCCCCATATCCAACCATTCAATGTCTTATCCATAATTTTTATTAAAGCTTGTAATTTAGATACTGACAACCTTATGGGTGTATATTTGTAATTAAAACTATAGCTTTAACTCTTTGTCTAAAAACTTCTCCACAAAGTCTTTATTAGACATATAGACTGCCTTTTTTACACAATTAATTCCTCTAGTTCTGTTAAGCTCTGAAAAGATGCTGTAGCCTAACCTATGTGATAAACGAATAGTCTATCTTCATTTGAATTCTCCTTCCATCTACTAGTACTATTAAAGTTTATACTTTGGTTATAGGTCAGAGGAATTCTCCAATAACGGCTGATACATCATTAGAGCATGGTTTTCTGTAATGTATTCATCCTTTAGAAAGTTATGATTCTTATCAAATACTTTTCTATGTATAACATTATGTCTGACATAATCACCCCAGTACTCATGAGTAATTTTATGGTGCTTTTCATATACCTCGTATTTATGCAAAGGCTCCTTTTTTGCTCTCCATTCTCCAATTAAAAATTCATCTGTTAAGCTCACATGCAATTGGTAAATTTGGTCTGTAGGGTTATATATCTGTAAATCACGATAATTATATACACATGTTGCTCCACTTCCAAAGGGCTGAGTTCTTTTTGAATCGGGAAATACGTCATAGCTATGTCTATATCGCTCAGTTACTGTCAATGGTGTGTGGAGGGTCATCCAATATATTAAGTTAGATAATTGGCATATTCCGCCTCCAATACCTGCTTTGAACCCTCCATAAAAAAGTACCATTCCATCTACATAACCTTTTAACCTATTGGGCTTTCCAATTAACTTCCAATAGGAAAATGTCTCTCCAGGCTTTAATAATATTCCATCAATTTCCTTTGCTGCAATTTTTAAATTGATTACTTTATTATGCTGCATCCACATATCTACAGTCTTTAGTTTTCTAAATAGTGGAGTTTGATGACTGAAGACAGTTACAGGTAATAACTCCTTACAAAATATCTTTGAGTAAGCTTTACTACTAAAATACCATTCAAGATATCTTCTATAGGAATAATACAATTTCCCTAAAGCAATCCTAATGCTAGACCTCTTTATAGGCTTGATACCTCTATTCAACTTAACACCTCACCGTTAATCCTAATAATTTTTATCTTCTCAATATTTCGACATATACCATAAAAACCCTTTTAAATCTACGGTTTCTTACAAAAAAAGAAACCCTATGACATTTATAAATGTCATAGGAACTGTTCTTTTTTTATAAAGTATCACTATAGATGTGTGACCGATAAGTTTTACTTTCGATGGTTTTGCTATAAGCTATCAGCCATTAGCTATTAGCCAAATTAAGCATTGTAGTTTTGGCTTACGAAATATTTTGAAAAAAGGTTAAGTTTCTAAGTTACACATCTATAAGCTCTTCATCCCAAATCATTTTAGCAAGTGGGAAGGGCTCTAGTGCTCTAGGAAGTATACCCTGCACGTAAGCAATTAGAACGCCATAGTTTACTATTGGCACTCCCAAGGATTTAGCATTATTAATCCTATAAAGCATGCCTCTTCTATTGAGCATACATCCTCCACAATGAACTATTAATGAATATTTTTCTACATCATCGGGAAAGGAATTTCCGGAGCTGAACTCGAAGTCAAGCTTTTTACCTGAAATCTGCCTTATCCATCTTGGAATTTTTACTCTGCCAATGTCATCAGCCTGCCTGTGATGGGTACAGCCCTCGGAAACAAGGATTTTGTCGCCATCCTTAAGCTTTTCAATCTCCTTTGCACCCCTTACAAGCTGTTCTAAATCCCCTTTATATCTTGCAAAGAGTATTGAGAAGGATGTCATTAGTATATCCTTTGGAGTATCGGCAGCAACCTTTAAAAAGGCTTGGGAATCTGTTATTACCAGCTTTGGCTTTTTCGATATATTTTCTAATGTTTCCTTTAGCTCGTATTCCTTTGTTACTATTGCTATAGCATCACTTTCTAATATATCTCTAATGGTCTGCTGCTGAGGTAAAATCAGTCTTCCCTTTGGAGCTGCTTTGTCTATTGGAGTAACAAGGACTACAAAGTCACCTGGGTTTACTAAATCACCTACTATTCTAAATTTATCTTCATCATCGGGCAGCAGGTTAATAATCTTCTTTTTAAGCTCTTTTATACCTTGTTTTTTCAAGGCAGAAATTGCTATTACGATAGTCTTAAGCTCTTTAGTGAAGTTAATAATCTCTTCTTTAGTTACCTCCAGCAGGTCGGTTTTATTTAATACCACTATTAGGGGTATTTTCTTTTCCTTAATTTTACCTATAATAATCCTATCATCGTCGGATATGCCCGTTGTGGCATCTATAGCAAATATAGCTATATCGGTTTTGTTCAAGACCTCCATTGTCTTTTTGATTCTAAGCTCTCCTAAATTACCGATATCGTCTAAGCCAGCGGTATCAATTATTACACAGGGACCGATTGGTAGTATCTCCATGGATTTATAAACAGGGTCCGTTGTGGTTCCCTTTACATCGGATACTATGGCGATATCTTGGTTTGTAATGGCATTTATTATACTGGATTTGCCTGCATTTCTTTTACCAAACAATGCTATATGGACTCTGTTTGAACGTGGCGTAGCGTTTAAACTCATGGTCAATTCCTCCAAAATTATTTGCCCGGTATCCCAGGCTTCGTTACTTCATATGGATTGAGAATCTTATTTATTTCTTCTTCCTTTAGAATATTCTCTTCTTTAAGTAATTTTCTTATGGTCTTGTCTTCCTTCAATGCCTTTTTTGCAATTTCACTGGCTTTATCATAGCCTATATGATGAATAAGGGCAGTTACTAAGGAAGTAGATTTTTCAAGATTTTCCTTACATTTATCTTCATTCACTATTATACCTTTAATACATCTTTCTCTAAACAATACCACAGCATCATTCAATAGCTCTAAAGATTCCAATAGACTTTCGGCTATTAGAGGTAAAAATGCATTAAGCTCAAGCTGACCTGAAGAGCTTGCCATTGTTATGGCTGAATCATTTGCAATAACCCTCATGGCTACCTGTGCCACCATCTCTGGTATTACCGGGTTAACCTTTCCCGGCATAATAGTTGAGCCAGCCTGCATCTTGGGAAGATTTATTTCTCCAAAGCCTCCCTTTGGCCCAGATGCCAATAGTCTTAGATCGTTTGAAATCTTAAGTAGATTAACGCTACATGACTTTAGCAGTCCTGAGACTTCTACAAAAACATCTGTATTTTGAGTTATATCCATTGGAAATTCTGATCTTGCTAAGCCAAGCTTTGTTAAATCTTGAATTAAATCTGTAATCATATAGATGTATTTGATTGATGCATTCATTCCTGTTCCAATCGCTGTACCGCCGAGATTTATTTGCCTAAGTCTTTCTTCAACCTTATAAACCCTCCATCTATCCCTGGCGATTGCCTTTGAATATGCTCCAAAGCCTTGTCCCGCCATCATAGGTAGAGCATCCATAAGCTGAGTTCTTCCAAGCTTAATAATTTCACTGAACTCATTTTCCTTAACCTGTAATTCTTCCTGTAGGTCTGCAAGGGAATTGCTAAGCTCCCTCAGCATGTGGATAGCTGCTATTCGTAGTGCAGTAGGATATACATCATTGGTAGATTGGGACATATTCACATGATTTAGTGGATGTAGTATATCATAATCTCCCTTTTCACCGCCTAAAATTTCAATTCCTCTATTTGCAATTACTTCGTTTGCATTCATGTTGGTTGAGGTCCCTGCACCACCTTGAAATGCACTTATATTAAATTCATCATCAAATTTACCTTCAATAATTTCTTCGCTTGCCTTTACTATGGCATCGGCTTTATCCTGTGGTAATTTTTTAAGCTTACTATTTACAATTGCTGCTGCTTTTTTTATTAGTGCTATCTCTTTAATGAGTTTTATATTTACAGTCTTTGTACCTATGTCAAAGTTCTCTAGTGCCCTTTTGGTATTTATACCATAATATTTACTACTATCTATGCTATTCTCTCCCAGCAAATCCTTTTCGATTCTATAAGTCAAGGCTCTTAACCCCCAATCATTTACTGTACTTTTTAATTTAAATGTTTTATCTAAAGAGCTACTACTTACAAAGCTCTTATCTATTTTATACAGTCTTCTCTCTTAACCTTAAGATAAGGTGGCATTTTTCTACCTGATTCTTCAACTGCTATAAATGCTGACTCAAGGTCTACCATATTTTTATCACTGTATATCTGATAATTATATCTATATTTTGCAGGTGTATTTATAAGCATAATAGTGTTTGCACCTGCCTTTAGTGCCTTGGTTTGTCCATCTGGGTCTAAGGATGCAAGGGCTGTTGTAGCAGGTATAAATACCCTCTTACAGACTATTCTAGTTACCGCAACTGCCTTAAGGGTCATCTCTATATCTCCTTGGGGATAGCCCTCTAGGGGAGTTCCTTTAGCAGGAACAAAGGGCCCTATTCCAATCATATTTATTCCCATTTCCTTAAAGAATAAAATATCCTTTGCTATATCCTCTACTGTTTGCCCCGGAAGTCCTATTATATTCCCTGAACCATTTAGATAACCTAATTCTCTAAGCCAAGAAGAACATTTTACTCTATGGTCATAATCATCATCGGGATGTATAAAGTCAAAGAGCTTCCTATTTGTCGTTTCAATCTTTAATAGAAAGTTATTCGTTCCAAGGTTTTTATAAAGCTCATATTCTTCTTTTGCTCTCTCCCCTATACTCAGGGTTATATTCATCTTAGTCTCATCCTTCACCCTCTTTATAAGGGAAGAAATCTTTTCAGGGGTCCACCATAGGTCTTCCCCCGACTGTAGTATAACTGTTTTAAGACCAATTTCATGCAGGTGGTGAACAACCTCCATAATTTCGTCTTCACACATCCTATACCTATTTAAATCATCTAGACTTTTTCTTATTCCACAATATCTACAGTCCTTACGACAGTAATTTGAGAATTCTACCGCCCCTCTAATATCAACCACATCTCCCACAATTTCTTTTCTCATTCTGTCGGCAGCGTGAAACAGTGCTTCCTTTTCAGCCTTTCTTTCCGTGGAAAGAAGGAGAACAATGTCTTGCTCCTTTAAATCTTCTCCATCTTCTATTTTTTTGAGGACTTCCATAAATTCCGGAGATATAACGGAATCCATTAATTTTTCTACTAATCCAGCTAGTCTTCTTGGTTTATCGGGATAAATGCCTTCAATGGTTATATTATTTTCCCTAAGTATTTTCTCAGAAATCTCTTTATCTTCAATCTTTACCTTAATGGCTGTTGCACATACTGTACCATATTCCGAAGGTGCTGGCACCAAGGACGTACCCACAGCCTTATCCTTTAATAGCTTATCACCTCTAAGCATATGGCTTGTGGAGCCTGCCATTATTAGATAATACTTTATTTCGGTCTTATTCATATTAAACCTCCATTGTCTTTTAGGTAAATACATGGTCAAGTTTAAGGTTAAGTTCCGGTCGACCTCTAATCTCTTAACAGCTTGACCCCAGCCCTAAGCCTAAGCCTTAACCTCAGCCTCATCCTCAACCTTAACCTTAACCTTAACCTTAACCTCATCCTTATCCTCAACCTCATCCTCATCCTTTACAGCGGATTTAATTTAAAAGTACAAATCCCTTTCCCCTTTTTCTATTCTTTCAAGTCTTTTAACGGTTTCTTCTTTTATTTTCTTATCAATTATCTTATTTACTTCTATCTCAATTAATGCTTCTCCCTCTTTTTTAGTCTGACCTGAAGCATAATCAATTAGATATTCTTTGTAGGTTAATATGGCATTAGGATGGCAGAATTCATGGATATGGGCATCCTTTGCCAGCTCCATAAATGCTTCACCAGTTCTTTTGGCACGGTAGCATGCAGTACAGAAGCTAGGTAAATGACCTTGTCTTGTAACTACCTGAAGCATTTCATCTACACTTCTTTCGTCACTGGTTTCAAACTGAGTAGCTTCATTATCATCCTCTTCATATCCACCGGGATTTGTTTTAGAGCCTGCGGAAATTTGAGACACTCCAAGCTCAAGAAGCTCATCCCTCAGCTTTGCACTTTCCCTAGTCGATAGGATTATACCCGTGTAAGGAACAGCCAATCTATAAATTGCAACTATTTTTCTTAAATCATCATCTGAAACTGGACATGGTACCTCCTTAAGTCCTGAATTATGTGCTGGTCTAAGTCTAGGTATTGAAATAGTATGGGGCCCAACATGGTATTTATTATCTAAGTAATCTGAATGGATTAATGTTGCAAGCACATCGAATTTGTAATCATATAATCCTAAAAGTACACCTATACCTAAATCATCAATTCCAGCCTCAAAGGCTCTATCAAGGGCTGTTAATCTCCAATCATAATCTGATTTTGACCCTGTTGGATGCATTATTTTATAGGTTTCTCTATGATATGTCTCCTGGAATATTTGGTAGGTACCTATACCTATGTTTTTTAGCTGCTTAAAATCCTCTACCTTCATTGGCGATGCATTTACATTTATTCTTCTTATATCAGTATTATCGTATATAGCCTTTACCGAATCAACTATATGCTCAACATCTGTTTTACTTTCATCTTCACCGCATACTAAAAGAATTCTCTTATGTCCTTGATCCTGAATAGTCTTTGCTTCAGCCACAACCTCTATAAGCTGTAGAGTCCTTCTATGCAGCTCTTTATTTTCAGCTCTAAAGCCGCAGTACAAACAGTTATTAGTACATTCATTGCTCGTATAGAGGGGAGCAAAAATAACTATTCTATTCCCATAGATTTTTTCCTTAATATAAGTGGAAGCTTCAAACATCTTTTCCAGTAATTCTTCATCTTCCACCTGTAAAAGAAGCGCCGCTTCCTCAAAGGTCAATCCAAAGCATTCTCTTGACTTTTCAATTATATTTAATATATCTTCCCTTGAAGCAGATTTTGCATTTTCAAGAAGTTCATTAATATAGCTTTCATTAATAATTTTATGAGTATCCATTTTGCAAACCTCCTGTTTTGTTTGTGGTCATTCTCATTTGTCAAGGTTTAAGGTTAAGACTGAGGTTAAGTTCCGGTCGACCTCTAAAATCTTAACAGCTTGACCCCAGCCCTCAACCTTAGCCTCAACCTCTACTTCTTAGTCAACGCACTCTTTACTGTCACACCTTCTAATCTCCCTAGCTTTCCAGTCATTGCTCCAATCATATCAGTTGTACCATCAACTATTATTGACATTATCTTTACTTTTTTTTCTCTGTATGGAACTCCCATTCTACCTACAATCAGTTCTGAGTAACCTGTGAGAATAGAGTTTACTCTTTGGACATTATCTCCATTTTCAACAATTATGGCTACAACACCTATTCTCTTATCCATTATCCCACCACCTTTATTTTAAAAAACAAAAAAACTCTCCAAAAGATAAGAAATTGCTTATCCTTTGGAAAGTTTTCTGCAAAAAGCATACTACGCCTTCCAAATTTCTTACCTTTTGCTCAGACATATCCTTGCAATTAGTTCAAATGTAAAAGTTTTATAGGTATTTTAGGTAAAACTACAACTTATACACACCCCAAAATGCCCAGAATCATCGCATATTTGGGTCATGTATAAGTTAAGTTTTACTCTAA
>JANQEZ010000307.1 GCA_028278115.1 Clostridia bacterium | reverse complement strand
GAATCTGTTTTAACCTACAAAATATAAGAAAAACAGGTTCATAGCATAAGCGAAAAGGAAATATCAAATACCCCCGGCTGCATGAACTAGCACAAGGGGTTAATTTATTCTTCAAAACACACAACTGTCATTATAACATAGTTGTATTTTAAATAAAATGCTTTTCTATTATATTGTTTTTAAAATTCTTTAATTTATCATTTGTTCAGATTGCACACACGAAGAAAGGCGTCTGGCGACGCATTTTAGTTTCAAGTTCCAAGTTGCAAGTTGCAAGTATTAGGGTCTTTCTAATAAGACTTCTAGGCTGGCTGCTTGTTAAAAATCCTACCGAAATTTAACTGGTAATATTTTGCATTTCGCTTTTAGTAGTTAATTTTACTTTATTTCAGCTATGCAATTTCTTGCAAAGAATCTTTGAGTTCCTACAAGATAAAAAAAGCACTAGAAATATCCTGTGCTTTGTAGATAAGCTTTAATTGGTTATATCTTTACTCCTTAGAACCTGTAGCATAAATTTAGGCAGGTTCATCATTCTCTTTATTCTCCAAGGCTCTTTGATTAGTCTATAAAGCCATTCTAGTCCAAGAATTATAAATATCCTTGGTGCTCTTTTGGCTGTTCCAGCCCAAATATCGACGCTGCCTCCCACTCCCATTGCAACCTTTACCTTAAGGTTTCTTCTATGCTTATATATCCATTTTTCTTGCTTGGGTGATCCTAAACATACAAACAATACATCTGGAGATATATCGTTTATTTTATCAATAATTTTATCTTCATCCTCCTCGTTAAAATAACCATCTCTATATCCTTTTATATCAATGTTTAAATATTTCTCTTTTATATTTTCAACTGCCCTTTCAGCTACACCGGGCTTACCTCCAAGTATGTAGATGGATTTCCTTGAATAATCGCAAAACTCAAAGATTTCTCCCATCAAATCAATTCCTGTCACCCTCTCAATAAGTCCTAGTTTATGTAGTTTTGAAGCAATGATCAGTCCAATTCCATCGGGTATATTCATATCAGATGTCTTCAATACGTTTTTAAGCTCATCATCATCCCTTGCAGACATAACAATTTCTGTATTTGGTGTACAAATAAATGAAAACCCAGCTCTATCTAATAATTGCTTAAAATATTCAAATGCACCTTCTAAATTCACTATATCTATTGGAACACCGTAAATTTTTGTAGTTCTTCTCATAATTACACCCGCTTTACTATAGCATTTTGCCTAAAATCTCTCTATTTCTTTGCACCATCTCTTCTAGCTTTGCTCGAATATTGGCAAGTTTTTCTTTTTCTTCTGCTTTTCTATTCCATAGATTATCAAATTCTATACAAAGGTTTAAGAAATCTAATTCTTCTACCTTGCCTCCATTTCTTTGATTAACCATTTTAAGGAAAGCATCAACCTTTGGATCATATTCAAGACCTATCATTGGAACTTCTTTAATTCCTGCAAATATTAATGCATGTAATCTCATAGCCACTAGAATATCTAAATCCCCAATTATGCCCAAAATTTCTTCTGGTGTATATTGATTTTTCAGTTTATAGGACTTCTTTTTCATTCGGCTCATTATCTCTTTAGATATTTCATCATCCTTAATGGGCTGCATTGGAGTAAAAACAACAGTCAAGCCTTTATCAGCTATGTAGTCTGCAAACTTTGCCATAGTATTTACAAAAGCATCTCCTACACTCCAGGGCCTAACTGAAATTCCTATTATGGGATTGTCCATTGGAATAGATTCTTTTTCTAAAATCTCTTTTACTCTTTTACTGCTGACACCCTTTAAATAGAATGCTGCATCCACCGTAACATCACTTGGAGTCACTATTCCCATTTTCTCCATAACCTCTTTTGACCTTGGGTCCCTTAAGACTATCCTATCAACCTTATTGGTTACTTTACGAGCTAAAAATTTGTTAAAGCTCTTTTTTATTGGGCCAAATCCATTACAAAAAAATAATACAGGCTTTTTAAATAGCTTTACTATACTTATCAATGTCAAATAATATATTAATGAGCGGCTGCTGGTTGTATCCTGAAGCAAGGTTCCACCACCACTAATTACTAAATCAGAGTTTCTTATAGCACTTAATATATCAAAGATACTATTTCTACTTACCCCTTTAATTTTATGTGTACTTTCAGTATATTTTACATTATATGATAATGCAGATATCTCTACTTTGGAGCTTTGCTCTTTAATCATTTTAACAATTGAAGATAAGATGGCTTCATCTCCCAAGTTTTTAAAGCCATAATATCCAAAAATAAATATACGCTTCATAAAATTCTTCCTTTCAAGGAATTATTTTTAGAAAAGGCATCATATATTTTCAAGCTGCCCTTTAAGTTTTTTTAATCTCTATTCTACTACTAATTCCTATTCTATTCCATAGATAACCGACTCAAATCGGATGAGCTTGCTCTCTATAATCATACTTCTTCCTATTTGAACCTCCAAATTAGATACCTTTATACTATTTTCTGTCTCATTAGCCATAGCTCTCATAGTAACCAGCATATCATATCTATCTGGTATATCACTGTAAATTACATTACCATCTCTATCGGTTGTTGCAAGCTTCTGGTTGCTAAATTCAACCTCTACTACTTCTCCTAGAAGGCTGCCAGTAGGAAATTCTCTAAAAACGTCTCCTTTCTTAACACTATTCACTGATATATCTTTTATTCCACTTATGTTAAAAGTGAGTAAAATCTCTTTATCGGCCTGAGATTTAATCAATTCCCTGCTATTTTCATCGTTATCTAAAACAAAGAAATTTACAGCTAATAATACAATAACTAAAATTGCCATTAAATCCAAATAATTTATTATACCAAATATTTTTCCTTTGCTATCTATTATTTTCAATTTATCTCACGCCCTTTAGAAGTTTATAATAAATATCTACAGTTTCCCTTACCATATTTTCAATTGAAAATTTATCTACAACGACATTTCTACCTAGATTTCCTAGTTCTTTTCTTCTTTCCTTCTTAGAAGGATGGAGGAGCTTTATTATTTCATGCTTTAATTTTTCTACACTTACTTCCTCTGAGGTGGTTCTCCCTGTAAAATTATTGCTAATGGCTGTTTCCATATTTTCTTCACTCAATAGGCCCATATAGCCTTCTCCTCCAGCTAAAATTACAGGCTTCTCACATGCCATTGCTTCAAGGGCAGTACGGGCAACACATATTATTGTATCACCTAAAGAAAGTATTTGGGGCATATCGGTACGTTTTCCAAGCATATGAATAAACTTATCTTTACATTCTGCATTTACTTTTTCAGCACTTTCATAGATTTCTTTGAAATCTTCTCCATCACCAACAATTATAAACTCGATTTTATCGTTTTCTTTGTATATCTCTTTAGCGGCCTCAATAACCATTTTTGTCAGACCTGCCAATGAGCCCGCAATCCTGCTGCTGTATATGACCTTCATGGTATCATCTCTTAGCCTTAATTCCTTCCTCTGAGCTGATATATCTAAACCCTTAGTAAATCTTGTTGTGTCTATTCCATTTGTAATCAATGTAATTTTTTCTGGCTTTACACTGAACTTATTTATCAAATGCTCCTTAACATCTTCACTTACTGATATAACTTCTTCTCCCCAAAATGAAGTATATCTATATACAAAGGAGACTTTAAACTTTGCATGTGCCGTTGTCATAAATGGGATTCCCTTAAGAATGGAAGTTATCTTTCCATTTAGAGCAGGAATTCTTCCGTGGCCATGAATGAGCTCAATATTCTCATCCTTGATAATATCCTTAAAAATCTTTAATGATTTGGAAATACTTCCTATATCCTTTTTATTGAGTGGCGCTTCATAATGGGGAATCTTTGCTTTTTCTAATTCCTTTACAAAAACTCCTCCAGCAGAAACCACTATGGGACTGTGTCCCATTTTTTTAAGACCCTTTGCTAAAGCAACAACATGGGTTTCAGCTCCACCAATATCAAGGGCCATTGCAGCCAATAAAATATTCATTCATATCATCCTCTTTAATTTATAATTTCCTCATCCATACCATACATGGCAAAATTCATTGCAATAATAAGCCAAAATACTAATATTATCTTAGGGTTATATAGTATATGCTCTGCTACACCGTTTACTAGCATAGCACTTAATGATGCAAGAGAAGCTGCTGTAAAGTATTTAGTGAACTTACTTTTAGTATTCATTATTGATTTTACTCCCATTTTAAATATCATAAGCATCAAGGCTAAGAACAGGAAAAATCCTACTATTCCAAGTTCTATGGCTATTTGCAAATAGGTATTATGTGTATGATAAGGGGCCATACTTCTTATATAGAAGGGGGCAACCTCACGAAATGTCAGATATCCAATTCCAATGCCTGAAAACCAGTAATCCTTTAATATATCCATTGACATATCTAAAGTATTGAGTCTATAAATAAAAGAACTATCTTGTAAGCTTCCCATTGTTCTAATTCTTTGTAGTATTGATGAAGGCATAAAAAATAAAGAGCCTATGCTTAAAGGTATGAGAAGAAATAATTTCTTAAAATCTACTAGTAAGATGAAGAAGAATATGCTGAATGCCAATCCAAGCCAGCTTCCCCTTGCATATGTCATACCATCACAAATGAGCATAATTATAGTTGTTAAGGCAAAAAAAGTTTTCTTCACATAACTTTTACTATATAGGAATAAAGCTGCAGATATTGGTATTATCATGATTAGGTATTGAGCTAATATGTTTGGGTTTTCAAAAACTGAATACACCCTCACCTTAAGGTCTGGATTTTGTGAAGCATCAACCCATCCGCTCCCCATTGGGACACCGTTAAAAAATTGATATATGCCGTAAATTGAAACTATTGCAGCCACTAGTGTAAAGAAGACATTCATAAGGTATATATCTTTTTTACTTTTTTTACTATTAACTATCATAAAGAGTATTCCAATGGCAACTGAATGAATACTAAAGTCTCTAAAGCTTCCTCTTAAAGATAGGGAGAGAAAGGTGTTGGCTACTATAGTAATTGTAAACAAGAGAAGCAAAAAATTTGCAGGCGTAAATTTAAATTTAAATTCACCCTCCCTTATAAAATTAACAGCGTATGAAAGAATAACAACCATTCCCATTATCAAGGTGTTCATATCTGAAAGGAATGGAATGCTTAAGATATATAGAATAACAGAATATATAGGTTTTTTTACTATTAATCCCAGAGCAGATAAAGCTGTAACGAGCTTTACAGTTTGCAAAACTCCAAAATAATATGAGCATATTCCTATAATTATCCCCAGGGCAAGACCAATCCATGTATATTTTGATTTAACTGTTTCCGTATTCAATAAAATCACTCCTAAGCTAATTAAAAACAAAGATATTACCAGATGCAAGATTCATGTCATCATCTTAGGTCAGAGCTATAATACCATGAATATAGGCTAAATATCAAAGATACCATCAACAACTTTTCTAATAAAACTGTTTCTATACAAATTGCCTATATCAATGAAATATAGATTTAATGCTATAAAAATTATTATTGCACTTATATATAACTGATTGCTGTTAATCTCTTTATTGATTGCACTTAATAGACTAAAGGCTGCCACTGCTCCAATAAGTATAAATGAAAGAACTTTAGAGCTTCCTTTTGCTCTGCCGAGCTTATTTATATTTTTTATTACAGAGCTTCCCTCTACCCCATAAAGGTAAATTGGATTAAAAAATGCTATGATTTTTTGCAGCAGCACTTCAACTTTTCCTATTGATGAGCTCTGAAGAAATTTTCTCTTACTAGGGTTTTCACTTGTAAATATCCTATAGAGAATACTATTTCTAAAAAACCTTCCTGTGGTATTTGTAATAGCTCCAATCATACCCCTTGTAAAACTAAATCTATAGAACTTTCTTGTATAATTAAATACTGACATAAAAAACCTTACAATAATACTATGCTGCATAATATCATCTCCTGATGGGCTAATTGCTTACAAAATAAAACCTACTACCTACTTAATATCTTATATCAACAACTTTGCATGTAAAAACATATAAGTTTGATTTTAATCTAATCTCCGAGCCTATATATAATGGCTTTGTAGCAACTAAAATACCCTCATTATCAACTATTGCCATGGACTCAATCCCTATTTCTCCAGCAAATGCTCCGGGAATTTCCTTATATTCAACTGTTCCATCCTTGTTTATTACCAATTCCTGATGGGGTCTTATAGTTTTGCCAGTGATTTTTCCAAATTCAGTTCCTCTAACAGAGTCTAGTAAAATATCTCCTTCTTTTATTGCATCAACTAATCCCTTTTTCTCTCCCTCTATCTCTATTGTAACGTTGATTTGTCTCCGATCCTCTGCAGATATGCTCTGAAAATTGCTAAACTTATAAACTCCTCCAGCAATTAACAGCACTACTACTAACACTAATACTAAATCAATAATATTTATTTTACCAAACAGCTTTCCTTTAGAATCTATAATCATTGTATTTTCCTCCTCAATTAGTGGTTCTATGTAGTGACGCTATAGTCCAGATCCTGGGCGCTGGGGTTATAGGCGCTGGGCACTGGGCGCTAGGATTGTGGTCGAATCTTTGAGGTTTCATTAAACAAAAGCGACCAAGGTCGCTTCAGGCTGTTGACAAACCCGAATTTCTTCGTTGTTGCCTCAAGTGAGAACTCTTACGTATTTCTTTATACGCTGCGACCTCTCACTTTCAGCAC
>JANQEZ010000255.1 GCA_028278115.1 Clostridia bacterium | reverse complement strand
AATCCGAAGTTCGAGGCGTGCTGAAAGTGAGAGGTCGCAGCGTATAAAGAAATACGTAAGAGTTCTCACTTGAAGCAACAACGAAGAAATTCGGGTTTCTCAAAAGCCTGAAAGATAAAAGTGTTTATCTTTAGTGATGATTAATAAATATTACTAAAAGAATGTAAACTTTATTTCCATATTGATTAAAATAATATAGAAAGTTGTCTATAATATAATTGTATGATATTTTGTATATAACAGAAATTTATGTGATTTAATAATATTTAATGGGGTGTGTTATGTTTCACTTAACGAGAAAAGAAATCCTAGATATTGCCACAAATCATCTTACCTTTATTAAGGGTGAGAAATACTTCTTAGATTCAAGGGTAAATATATTAAGGTTTGAAGCAGATAGTAATATGTTTTATGCATATGTAAATGGAAAGTACCCCTATTTAGTAAAAATTGAATTTAATGAAAAAGGGTACTTTTGTGATGCAGGCTGCAATTGCCCTGCATATGAAAAGTATTGGGGATATTGCAAGCACATTGTGGCTGCCCTCTTTGAAATAATGAGAAGGGAAAGAAGTAAAGAATTTGAACAACTTAAAATAGACGATACTGCACAGAATATATTAGATTTCTTTAGATATCAAGAGGCTGATGGAAAATCTCCCGTAAATCTTGAGATAAACTATGAAGCTGTACTTAATAGATATAGAGGTTTAATGGATACATTTCTAAGTCTTAGAATAGGAGAAAACAAGTTATATGTTGTAAAAAGTATTAAAAAACTAATGGATAGTGTAATGAAAAAAGAGCCTTTGTATTTTGGTAAGGAGTTTACCTTTGATCCAAAGATACATTGCTTTAAGGAGGATGATAAGCCCATTATAGATATATTGATGGAGCTCTATGATAATGAAGAAGCCTTAAGTGATTTAGCTTTTTATCATAAAAATGCTAGTCTGATAAATGGTAAAAAAGCACTTCTTCCCCAAAGCAGTATCAAGAAATTTTTTGAGAAAATTAACAAAAGATCCTTTAACGCAGTTATTGGAGATAGAAGCTATCAAAATTTGAAAATTACTGACGAAGATTTGGCATTGGAGTTCCTTCTTACAATGGAAGATAATGATCTCAAATTAGAAATGGACATAGATAATTCTTGGACTCCCTTAGATAGAGATGGTGAATATATATTTTTTCATGAAAAAATTTATAGGATTAATGAGTACCAGAGAAAAAATCTTAAGCCATTCTATGAAACCCTTGCAAAGCAAGGCAATAGCGTCATAAAAATACCTCAAAAGTTCAACGAGAGGTTTATTTCTGAGGTATACCCAATAATTGAAAAAATAGGTGATATTAAAATAGATGAAAAGGTTGAAGATTCCTTCTATAATCCAGGACTGAGGCCAGAAATATACTTTGATAATCTTGATGGACGGATAACAGCAGATATAAAATTTATATATGGAGATATTACATTAAAAGCCTTTAGCAATACAGATAATATCCGTATGGATAATAGAATAATACTTAGAGATATGGACAAGGAAAAGGAAATATTAAACTATTTTGAAGTGTCGGAGTTTAAGGTTAATGCTAATTATATTTATTTAGATGATGATGATAAGATTTTTAGCTTTCTTTACGAAAAATTACCTGCTCTACAAGAAATTACTGAAATATATTATAGTGAAAACTTTAAGCGTGTAAAAATCCAAGAATCAAGCTCCTTTTCCGGAGGGGTTAGACTAAATTCTAAAAACAACTTGCTGGAATTTAAGTTTTCCGTGGAAGGGATTGATAATTATGAGCTAAAGGATGTATTTTATTCTATAAAGGAAAAGAAAAAATACTATAAATTAAGCAATGGAGCCTTTTTGCCTCTAGATATTGATGAACTGCAGGAGATCTCTAGCTTAGTTGATTATTTAGATTTAGATATTAATGACTTTGAAAAAGAGATAATGAATATACCAAAGTTTAGGGCACTGTATATAGATGAGCATTTGAAAGAATCCAATATTAAATCAATAAAGAGAAATCTTCAATTTAAAGAGCTGGTCCAGAACATTAGGGAGCCGGGAGATATAGAGTATAGTATTCCAGCTGGGCTTGATAATACTTTAAGAAAGTATCAAAAGTTTGGTTTTAAATGGTTAAAGACCTTATCAGACTATGGTTTTGGAGGGGTTTTAGCCGACGACATGGGCTTAGGAAAAACTATACAAATTCTGACATTTCTACTATCAGAAAAAGATGAAAAAGGCAGGGCTCCAGCTATTATAGTTGCACCAACATCATTGGTGTATAATTGGCTTGCAGAGATTGAAAAATTTACTCCTGATTTGAAGACCCTTATTATATCTGGAAAAAAAGAAGATAGGGAGCTGCTGATAAAAAATATCTCAGATTATGACGTCATTGTTACTTCATATCCACTTATAAGAAGAGATGTAGATTTATACAGTGATATCCCCTTTAGATTCTGTATTTTAGATGAAGCCCAGCACATTAAAAATCCTCAATCACAGAATGCAAAATCGGTCAAGGAGATAAGTGCAGAAAACTACTTTGCCCTCACAGGGACTCCAATTGAAAACTCTTTGACAGAATTATGGTCAATATTTGACTTTGTAATGCCAAAGTATCTGCTGAATCATAGTAAGTTTATCAAGAAATTTGAAAGACCTATTGTAAAAAATAATGATACTTCGGCGTTAACAGAGCTTAGTAAATATATAAAACCTTTTCTATTAAGGCGAGTTAAAAGGGATGTTCTAAAGGAACTACCTGATAAAATTGAGAACAAAATCATTGCTAATCTAACTGATGACCAGAAAAAAATATATCTTGCCTATCTTCATAGGATAAAGGGTGAAATTGAGGATGAGATAAATACTAAGGGCTTTGAAAGAAGTCATATAAAAATTTTATCAGGTTTAACCAGATTAAGACAGATATGCTGTCACCCTTCCACGTTTATTGAAAATTATGATGGAGTAAGCGGAAAGCTGCTTTTATTAGAGGAATTAATAAATGAATCCATTGAGGGGGGACATAGGATTTTGTTGTTTTCCCAATTTACATCAATGCTGAGCTTGATAAAAGAAATGCTAGATAAAAATAATATCCTATATAAGTATCTAGATGGAAAAACCCATATCCAAGACAGAGGAAAAATTGTTAAAGCCTTTAACAAAGGAGAAGGAGATATATTTCTAATTTCCCTTAAGGCAGGGGGCACAGGACTTAATTTAACCGGAGCAGATACAGTAATCCATTTTGACCCTTGGTGGAATCCGGCTGTTGAAGAGCAAGCTACCGATAGAGCCCACAGAATAGGGCAAAAAAATTCTGTTCATGTAATGAAGTTAATAACCAAGGGAACAATCGAAGAGAAAATTTATGAATTGCAGCAAAAAAAGAAGAAGCTAATTGAAGCGGTTATAAAACCTGGAGAAAGCCTTGTTTCTAAATTAAGTGAGAAGGAGATTAAATATCTCTTTGACATTAATGAGCTTTAGTTTAGCTAGATTAAAATTGATAAGACTAGATATTTATCTTAAAATAGATAGTCTTATCAATCTGGTCTACATAAATCTAGCTTAATAGTCATAACTAAATATTAATTCATCATTCCATCTGCCTTCACCCAAGAAGTTCATAGGTAGAAATTGTGGAGTTAAAACTTTAATAGAATTAGTATTTACACTTTTTTTCCTTTCCTTACCTTTAGCACAGGTATCTAAATTATCCATTTTTTGAACACCATCCATTTTAGAATTCGTTCTTTTTTCTTTCATTTTAATTCCCTCCAATTAAAGATAAATTATATCTATAGATTTTTTATTAGCACTTGTAATGTAATTCTTTGTATTTAATAGGACTTCTTGACGTCATAAGAAAATTCCCATTTTTTACTGTGGCAATAATAAAAACCCGTCCATAAAAATATATTATTTAAAGGACGAGTCTTACCCGCGGTACCACCTTGATTGCATCTTTAAAAAGATGCCTCTCTTAGTTTAGCTAAACACAGACCTCTATCGGGGTCAAGTCGGTATCAACTACTTGATAAATCTTTGGAAGATACAGCTCCAGAGTGATTTGCATTTTAAGAATAGTATCGGATTTCAGCTAACCCCGACTCTCTGTGACTAATTACCTTAAAACACCTGTCTCCATCAATGCCTCTTGAATATTTATTAGTTTCTATGTATTATAACAAGATTAATATAACAAGTCAATATATTTTTCAGAAAATTTGAATTTATCTAAAAACTTTTATAGAATTGAAATTTTTAATAAATCAAATAATATTTTAATTCTATTTTATTTGCTTGAGGAAGTTGCATAATAACTATCCTAAAAAACTTACTATAGGTATTTTAGGTAAAACTACAACTTATACACACCCCAAAATGCCCAGAATCATCGCATATTTGGGTCATGTATAAGTTAAGTTTTACTCTAAAAA
>JANQEZ010000196.1 GCA_028278115.1 Clostridia bacterium | reverse complement strand
ATTCTTTGTAAACTGAATTATCAATAAAAATTCCGAAATCTATTCTTTAAGTCATTATTAACTCTAGATAATTCGAAAATATTCTTGTAATAAATCATTTACTTCTGAATAAAGGTTCTCTATAAGCATATACTATTTTAAAAATAAGTCAAGGGGTTTTTCTGATTTTTTCTCAAATATTTTTATGATAAATTTAATAGTTTCATCAATTCTTAATATCTCTTTTTATTGTGACAAAAGTCTGATATACTAAATAATCATTCAAAATATAATTTTAAAAAGTTAAACTTTCAACTCCCACATCTATATATGTACATTAATCTACATATATGTATAAATTAAAGCTTTGACTAAAATCTCTAGGAAAGTGAGGGATAGAATATAATGATAAAATTTGAGGATCTAGGCATTAGTAGTGAAATATTAGATGTGCTTAAAGGTCAAGGAATATTTAATCCCACTCCAATTCAGGTGCAAAGTATAGAGCTGATAAAGGGTGGTATTGATGTTATAGGAGAGGCTCAAACTGGTACGGGTAAAACCTTGGCATTTTTACTCCCTATGTTTGAAAACATATCTCTTGACCTAGATAAAATTCAAGGTTTAATAATAACTCCCACAAGGGAGCTTGCTATCCAAATAACTCAGGAGGCTAAGAAGCTCAAGGCAGCTAAGAATTTGAATATACTGGCTGCATATGGCGGTAAGGATATTAATGCACAGCTAAAAAAGCTTAAAGGTAATATACATCTTGTAATAGCAACCCCTGGAAGACTGCTTGATCATCTTCGTAGAAATACAGTAAATCTTGAAGGCTTGAAAACCCTAGTATTGGATGAAGCAGATCAGATGCTGCATATGGGTTTTAAAAATGAGGTTGAGTCTATTATTAAGCAAACACCAAAACATAGGCAAACCCTTTGTTTTTCAGCAACAATGAATTCAGAAGTTAAAAAGCTGGCTTATAAGTATATGAATAAGCCTAAAGTAGTGGCTGTTGAAAGGGAAGAAGTAACACTTAAAAATATAAAGCAATTTTTAATTGAAACAACAGATAGAAGAAAGCAGGCGGATTTATGCAAAGTTTTAGACGAAGATAATCCATTTATGGCAATTATCTTTTGTAGAACTAAAAGGAGAGTAGACAAGCTTGAAGAAGCTCTTTTTACAAAGGGCTATAACTGCCAAAAGATACATGGGGATTTGACCCAGGCAAAGCGTGAAAAGGTAATGAAGGCCTTTAAAAAAACAGAGATTCAATATTTGATTGCCACTGATGTGGCCGCAAGGGGACTAGATATAGGTGGAGTTACCCATGTATATAACTATGATATTCCCGAAAATGCAAAGAGCTATATACATCGTATAGGACGAACCGGGAGGGCTGGAGAAAAAGGCTATGCTTATCTATTTGTAGCTCCAAAGGATAAGAATACTTTGAATGCCATAGAGAAGGAAATAGAGCTTAAAATTCCTAGAAAGCTCTTAGAGCAATCAACTCAGCAAAAAGAAGCTTTTGATGTGAAGCCTATCACATCTAAGAAAAAGTACTCAAAACGAATAAACACAAAGCCAAAGAGATTTAATAAGAATATTAACAAAAAAAGAAAAAAGAGATAGATTTAAGAAAATCCTTCCTAAGACTCTCTTATTTAACTGAAGAAATAGCAAAATATTAACTTTTCAGAATAGCATATATATAGATAACCAACAATAGAATGAAATAAAATCAAAAGGATTATGATATTTTAGTGATTTCAATGAATCTGTTTTCACCTTTAAAATATATAAAAAACAGGTTCATTGCATAAACAAAAATAAAGTATCATAATCCCCCTCTCATCAATATAATTTCTTTCTTTTTAAAGTTGGTTCCCTATAGATGTGTGGCTCAGAAGTTTTACTTTCTTTATTTTGCTGTGAGCTGTCAGCCGTTAGCTATTAGCCAATTTAAGCATTGTAGTTTTGATTAAGAAATATCTTAAAAAAAGGTTAAGTTTTAGGGTCACACATCTATAGGGATTCAAGTAGAGACTTTAATTTATTCACATAGTCTTAAAAGTGCTTTTGATACCATTTCGTATTCTTCATCTGTCTCTATTTGTAATAATAATGGTCCTTCTTCATTTTCTTCAAAGCCATATAGATATACCTCTTCTCCATCCTCTGGAAGCAATGCAATATATTCCTTGTCTTCAACTTCAAAAATAGCCAATACCTTAAAAGCTAACTCTTTTCCATCATCTAATTCTAGATACATCATTTCCACGTCTTCATTAGAATGGCTTCCACATCCGCATTCATGCTTTTCTTCATGTTTATTGTCATTATCACATTTACAATCATGATTCTTTTCTTGGCTCATAATACCCCTCCCATTTTTATATGTATTAATTTCACTCATTAAGTATCTCATATCAATTTATCTTTATCAATAGTATAAACTTAATCATCTTTATGAATTATAAAATTTTACTATTTTTATACATAAAAAATCCTTTAGGTTAGAAACTATATAGAGTATAGCTATAGAACACAAGATTTATTGTGCTTTTTACATAAACATAAAAAGGAGGAAATTTTGTATGGACAATGCAATGTTTTGCTGGCAATGTGAGCAGACTGCCGGAAGTAAAGGCTGTACTAGGGTTGGAGTATGCAGCAAGGACCCAGATGTTGCAAAGATGCAGGACGTTTTGATTTATCTACTAAAAGGGTTGGGCTTCTATGCAACAAAACTCATAGAAAAGGGAGAAGTACTTCCTCAGGAATATGGTGAGTATTTCACAGAAGCTGTATTTGCCACCCTTACCAATGTAAATTTTGACTCACAGAGATTTGTTAAATACATAAAAAGGGGAAATGAAATTAAAAAAGACCTCATGGAAAAATCTAGTCATATTGAAAACCTTCCAATGGGAGCAGATTTTATTTCGCCAGAAACTAGAGGAGAGATTTTAAATCTTTCACAAAGACCTAATCTTGGTGTTATGGATGATGAGGACCTTGATATGGATATTCGCTCCTTAAGGGAATTTCTAATCTATGGTGTTAAGGGAATGGGTGCATATCATCATCATGCATACGCCCTTGGAAGATATGAGCCAGAGGTTGCAAATTTTATGTATAGAGCCTTAGGCTGTACTCTGGACAAGACTTTAACTGCCGAGGCTTATTTTGACTTAAATATGGAGCTTGGAAAAACTAATCTTAAGTGCATGGAGGTATTGGATGCAGCCAATACAGGAACCTTTGGCAACCCAGAACCGACTGAAATGCTAATAACAAAGAAAAAAGGACCTTTTATCGTTGTATCGGGTCACGACCTTAGAGATATTGGAGATTTATTGAAGCAAACTGAGGATAAGGGGGTCAATATATATACCCACAGCGAAATGCTTCCATGTAATGCCTATCCCGAGCTAAAAAAATATCCACACCTGATAGGTAACTTCGGTGGTGCATGGCAAAATCAGCAGAAGGAATTCGATGGAATTCCCGGTGCTATACTTATGACGAGTAACTGCCTGATGAAGCCTAGAGATAGCTATAAAGATAGGATATACTCAACAAGTGTAGTTGGCTATCCTGAGGTTTCGCATGTTCCAACTAATAATAAAAAGAAGGATTTTACCGCTGTCATTAATAAAGCTTTAGAATTAGGGGGGTGGCCCGAGGACGAGACTGAAAAAAGGATTCCAATGGGCTTTGGTAGAAATGCACTATTATCTAGTGCCCAGGCAATAGTCGATGCGGTTAAGGAAGGAAAAATAAGACATTTCTTCTTGATCGGTGGCTGTGACGGTGCTAGACCTGGAAGGAATTATTTCACTGAGTTTGCTGAGCAAACACCCAAGGATACAGCTATACTTACTCTGGCATGTGGTAAATATAGGTTCAATAAAATGGATTTAGGAAGTGTAGCAGGATTCCCAAGAATACTTGACTGCGGTCAATGCAACGATTCATACACAGCTATCCAGGTAGCTTTAGCCCTGGCTAATGCCTTTGACTGTGATGTAAATGAGCTTCCACTGTCATTTATAATTTCATGGTATGAACAAAAGGCCGTTGCTGTTTTACTTACTATGCTGTATCTTGGACTGAAGGATATCTATTTAGGCCCTTCGCTTCCAGCCTTTGTTACACCAAATATTTTAAGTGTTTTAGTTGAAAAGTTCAATATTACACCTGTATCTACTCCAGAGGATGATTTACAGACAATACTTGGATAGGGATATGAGAATACTTTAGGAGAAAAAAACCCCATTTGGTTAATGTTTAATATCTTAAAACAATTAATCCAGTGAGGTTTTTTTATTTATGAATTTTTTTGTAATATCTTAAAAAGTACTTTATTTACTATCCCTTTGCTCCAGCTCTAAAACAAGCTTCAAGGTTTCATCGTCTGAAACCAAGGTATCTATATAGCCGCCCCTAAGTGCTCCTAAAATAGCCTTAGCCTTCTTTTTTCCTCCGGCAACTACAATGATTTTACTCTTTTCTATGCTCTCGGTTTTGATTCCTATGATATTTTTATTAATATCTATATCTAAAAACCTACCATTCTTATCAAAGAAATGGGCACATAGGATTCCAACTCCGCCATTTTCCTTTATTCTTTCCTTTGCATCGTTTTCTACATAAACATCCCATATGGTTTGAGAAATATTACCATCTATTGAACCGAGTCCACTGAGTATTAAGTCACAATGTTCAAGCATATTTAAGGCATTCTTTATTATAGGATTATTTATAAGAGCCTCCCTTGTGGCAGTATCGCCGATGTAAATTGGAGCAGGCAGAGGATATAGCTTTCCCCCTATTTTACTTGAGATGGTTCTGCCAATACTAAGCATATCGGCCTCATCCATATCGTAGCTTATGGCTCCAAATAATTCTACAATTTTTAAATCTCTTATCTTCTTATTCTCAAGCTGGGAAGCTGTGCTTCTTACGCTTTGACCCCACGATATACCTAGAGTCATACCTTCCTTTAGCTCTTGTAATAGCACCTTTGCAGCAGCTTTACCAATTTCCTTCAATATATCGGCATAGTCGGATAAAGTTTTTACTATAACTACATTTCTTATATTGAAATTCTTCTTAATCTCATTTTGAAGGCTCTCTAGGGTATCACTTTGATAGTTTATGTTTATATCAACGATTTTAAGCTCTCTTGCCTTCTTTAAGAGTCTAGATACCTTCGGCCTTGAGAGGTAAAGCTCCCTTGCTATTTGATTTTGAGTTTTGCCTTCTAAATAATACATGACAGAAACATCTATCAGTAATTGACGTTCGTCTCTTTCCATCTTTTTCACCATCTACCTATTTGATTTTTGTAGTTTGCCCATAATATGCCTCTGTTCCGTGTTTTCTCAGGTAATGCTTATTGAGTAGGGTTTTATCAATGGGCTTTACTGTCCTATTTAGTTCTTCCGTTCTAAAGGCCATTTTAGAAATTTCTTCTAAGACTCTAGCATTTTGGACAGCTTCCTTTGGACTTTTTCCCCATGTGAAGGGCCCATGATTATACACTATTACTCCCGGCATCTCTAGGGGCCTATAATTTCTCTCACTTAATGTTTCTATTATAACATTACCCGTCTCAAATTCGTATTCCCCATTTATTTCTTCGTCGGTTAGCTTTCTGGTACACGGGATATCACCGTAAAAATAATCGCTGTGGGTAGTACCGTAGCACGGAATATCGTTTCCTGCTTGGGCCCAGGATGTTGCCCATTCTGAGTGGGTATGAACAACGCCGCCAATTTCTCTATATTCAGTATATAGGGCTAAGTGGGTAGGAGTATCGGAGGAGGGTCTTAAATTTCCTTCAACAATATTTCCTTCTAAATCCACAACAACCATATCCGCCTCTGTCATTTCATCATAGCTCACTCCACTTGGCTTTATTACAACCAAGCCTTTTTCCCTATCTATTCCACTTGCATTTCCCCATGTGTAAATTACCAGCCCTTGCTTTACTAACTCAAGGTTGGCATTAAAAACTTCTTTCTTTAACTTATCTAACATAATTATAACCCTCACTCATCTTTTTTTCTAACCATAGTCTTGCATTTTTTATATACTCCATTGATTCTTCAAGGGAATGCTCTTTTTCGTTATCAGCCCACATCTCAACTAAGAATGGCCCGTGATAACTTAGGTCAGTCAATGTTTTGAAAAGCATAGGAAAGTTTACAGTACCTTCCCCAAAGGGTACACATTTAAAAACACCGGGTTTTGTATCCTTTAAATGGATTGCTACAATGTGGCTGCGGCCTTTTTTCAGCTCTAAATCTGGATTTTCTGTCCATTGTGTTAAATTTCCTAGGTCAGGATAAATTTTCAGCCACGGAGAGTCTATTTCCTCAATATATTTTAAACACCTTGATATGGTTCCAATAAATTCTGTATCCATTATTTCAATAGATAGCATTATATTTGCACCTGCTGCCCGTTTTACAGCATATTTTAGCCCCTCCATAAACATCCTTTTAGTTAAATGGTCGCTGCCCTCATAATAAACATCATATCCCGCCAGTTGTATGTTTCTAATGCCAATATCTCCTGCTAAGTCAATTGCTTTGTCCATGAGTTCATAGGCTTTTTTTCTAGTTATTTTATCCTTGCTTCCAAAGGGAAATCTCCTGTGACCGCTTAAGCACATGGATTTAATGTGGAAGTCATTTTTACTCAATATTCTTTTAAATTCTTCTCGCTCACTCTTAGACCAATCTAATCTAGATAGTCTTTCATCACTTTCATCCACAGATATTTCCATAAAATCGTATCCAGCACCTTTAGCTATCTTTATCTTATCTTCCCATGCAAATCTATTGGGAATGGCCTTTTCATAAATTCCAATAGGATTAGATTTAAGCTGTAACATAACGCCTAACCCCAATATTTACTAATTTCCTCTTTAAATGCCTTAGCAGCACCTCGAGGACTCTCAGCATCACGAATACTTCTTCCTGCAATAAAACAGCCTATAGGATAATCTTTAAATAGCTTGATATCCTCTATGGTTAAGCCTCCCGTTACGGTTACGTCAAATCCCATATTACACAGCTCTCCTATTTTTTCCAAATCATTTCTGCCCCAGCTTTTCCCAGCAGCCTGGGCATCTCTAGACCTATGATATACCACCTGTGTTAGCCCTGCTTCCTTCCAGCTTCTTGCATGCTCCCATGTCCAATCGCCATATAGCTCAATTTGTACATCCTTCTCACCGCCATAGGACTTTGCTGTATCCAGCATGCCCTTCATAGTGGGTATTTCTGCACAGCATATAACCGTCATCCAGGTAGCACCTGCCCCGAAGCATTGCTTAGCAAGTAAGCTGCCTGCATCTGCTCCCTTTATATCTGCAAGGATTATTTTATCTGGATATAATGCTCTAAGGCATCTAACAGGCTCTAAGCCTTCTGCCACATGTAAAATTGTTCCAACCTCGATGACATCAATGATATCACCAATTTCTCTAATAGCTTCTAATGCATCGCTCAATGATGTATTATCAAGTGCCACTTGTAATTTTGGTTTCACAATAATCCCTCCTATATATTAAGAAACGGCTATTAATTACAAATCTATAGAATGAGATAAATCTTTTACATTTTTATCTCTTAAATAGACTTAAAGCGTTGACTATTTAAGAAATCAAAATGTAGATTTATAGGTGACTTCTATATAACTGTAAAAATAACCGCTTTTCTAGTTTTTTTATAGTCCTAATGCCTCTGATACCTTTTCACGTATTTCTGCCTCTGAAAGCAGGTTAACAAGACCTATTACCTTTGTATCTCCATTAACTCTAAAGTCATTCACAAAGGGCTTTGATACTAATATCAAATCAAAATTATTTGCCTCACTCTTTGCTTGACCTACACTGGCATGATGGACATTAAACTGTAGATTCATATCCCTAAGTACCTTTTCTATTTTCATTTTAATAATAAGGCTTGATCCCATTCCATTGCCGCATGCAGCTAAAACCTTCAACATCCTAACTCCTCCAATACTTATTATTTAAAATCCCCCTACAGCATTGACTTAAATGGTAAGTCGGGCTCTATGGCAAATGCATCGTCAAACCCTCTTGGATAATGGTATTCTAAATCGTCTTTATCATTTGGATATACAAATTTTCCACCTACTTGCCATATATAGGGCTTAAATTTATATTTTAATTTATCCTTCTTCATATTCCATAGAGTCGTTATTTCCTTTGGATCAGCTTGAAAATTAGTCCAGATATCATGGTGGAATGGAATAACAACCTCTGTATTTAGACACTCAGCCATTTTGAGTATGTCGATTGAAGTCATTTTATCGGTCATTCCCCTTGGGTTTTCTCCATAGGAGCCTAGTGCAACATCTATTTTATGGTCATTTCCATGCTTAGCGTAGTAATTTGAATAGTGAGAGTCTCCACTATGGTATAGATTTCCTCCCGGTGTCTTAATAAGATAGTTAACAGCTAATCTATCCATATCTTGGGGCATTTTATCCTTTAATGTTTCCCCTAAAGGTGCAGTTACAAGCTCTGTTCTGTCAAAGGATTCAAGGGCAAGGATTTCAGTATCTTTTATCTTTACTGAGTCACCGGGCTTTACTACTATACATCTCTCTTTAGGTACTCCCCAGCTAATCCATAAATCAACACATGCCTTAGGTCCAATGAAGGGAACCTTTGAGTCACAATTTTGTATTACTGCGGCAGCAACATTTTCGTCGATATGATCTCCATGGTCGTGGGTTGCCAAGACTGCATCAATTTCCTTTATTGCAAAGGGGTCAATTACAACTGGTACATTCCTAAGATTTGGCTGTAATTTTAAGCAGCCTATCATACGCTGGTGCTGATGCTGTTTTCTCATCATAGGCTCTTTTTTCGTTCTTTTACCGGATTTCACCCAAAGGTCAATACAGATATTAGCATTTCCCTCGGATTTCACCCATATTCCTGTACATCCCAGCCACCACATAGCAAAGGTGCCAGCCTTTACTTCTTCCTGTTCAATTTCTTCATTTAGCCACGTTCCCCATTCAGGAAATGTGTTTAAAATCCACTTTTCTCTGGTTAACTCGCTTATTTTACTCAAATTTTATCACTCCTAAAAACTATTTATTAAATACGTATTATTGCTATGAAAATATATACAATATCTCCTCTACCTTTTTTGCATTGAAAATGGCATTATTTTTTTCCTCATCAGACAATATTGTAACTATTGATTGTAAAATCTCTAAATGTGTGGTGGAATCCACACAGGATAAGGCTATTAGAAGCTGTGCCTTGTGGTCATCCTCTTTAGAAAAAGCAACTGGTTTATCTAGCTTCAGTATGCTAAAGCCCACTTTATTGGAGCCCGCTTCTGGCCTGGCATGGGGCAGTGCAATATTTGGTGCTATAACAATGTAAGGGCCATGCTCTTTGACTGAATCAATCATTGCATCCACATAGGATTGCTCTATGAAGCCTTTATCTAACAGCGGTTTAGAAGATTTGGTTATGGCATCTTCCCAGGTGCTAACTTCTTCTTCAAATTGAATAAAATCCTCAGTTAATTTAAATCCTGCAATCATAACTTACGCCCCCTAAGTAAATATACTTCTATAGTTTTATGATATCCTCTCCTTGAACATTTGTCAATGTTCATTGTTCTAATTGAACACTTGTTCAAAGATATAGTTAAACCCAAATTAATTAATAGAATCTATTATATATACCTCAATAAAACCTTTACATCTGTATTTCATGAATGGTTTAGATAAATCAGCTATTCATGAAATACAAATGTAGTTTTATAAGGGGCTTATACATAGAACTATCTATGAATAATTTGGGTTAAGGTATTTCAATTTATAAAAAATATTAATCTATGTACTTTCTTTAACTAGTTTTTCTTCTCTCATTGTGGTGAAATAGTTCTTAGCGTGACGTCTATATTGAAGCTGAGGTATTATAAGCATAAGTACTATTAATGTTATTGGTACAACAATACCTAATGACCTAGTTAAAAGGGTAGTTCCTGCCCATAATGTAGCCCAGTCAAACATACCCATCCATCCAATAACATTTGGATTTCCCTTTAAAGCAGTTAAAACTATTGCTGAGCCAAATACTTGAATCAATCCCGATATAAATGGAATGATTGCAGCAGCCCTTCGTCCACCTGCCTTATTTGCAAAAATAGCCAATGTCCCATTATCGAAGAATAAGCATATAAAGCCTGCAATTATTAATATTGGTGATCTTATCAATATCAAAATTCCAATGGCTATCATTTGGCCAAAGAATCCAAAGATAAATCCATATGTAGGAGCATTTGGAGCAAATCCAAAGGTTACTGCACAGTCAACGGCTGGGATTGAGCCCTTTAATATTTTCTGTGAAATCCCCTGGAAGGATTCTGTTAATTCAGCTACGAACATTCTAACTCCAGTTAAGATGATTGTAATATAAACTGCAAAATAGGCTGTTGTTTCAAATACATATGTTCCAAACCAATATTTTCCTGCATTATATTCAAAGGCGTCCTTTCCAAGAATCACCATTATAGTACCTACAAATAGCGTCATTAATATAGTATTGGATACTATATTGTCGTTGAAGATTGATAACCAACCGGGAAGGTTTACATTATCAACTGTCTTTTCTTTATTTCCGATTAATCCGCCTAGCTTATAGGCAAGCCATGACCCAAACATCTGCTGGTGACCAACGGTGAATCCAGCTCCATCGGTTACTTCCTGAGTCGCTTCTATTATTAAGTTAGACATTACCGACCAATAGGTTCCGATTAAAAATCCTGTGACAACTACGGTTGTCATTGTTACTGCAGCACCTGTTCCTTCAAGTACCCAATATAGAGCCCACAATAATACTGCTGATTGCTGATACATAATATGACCAGTGATGAATAATGTTCTGA
This sequence comes from Clostridia bacterium, assembly GCA_028278115.1. Classification (GTDB taxonomy): domain Bacteria; phylum Bacillota; class Clostridia; order Peptostreptococcales; family Caminicellaceae; genus JANQEZ01. The sequence goes on along the minus strand of JANQEZ010000196.1, from coordinate 2,611 downwards.
TCTTAGTTTGTTTTCTAAATGCTACTAATAAAATATTCCAAGCAAAGGCTATTAACATTACATAACCAACATACTGTAGGGAGTTAACTGAATCTAAAACCTCTTGTGCTGAGGTTTGCCCAAAATACGGATCAATTACGAAGGCTTCAATACCGAATCTAGAAGTAAGAGAATTGATGATTGGTGCAAAGGTTCTAACCAGTCCACCTGTGCCCACTTGTAAGATTCTAAATCCTACATAGGCTTTAATGAATCCTGCTAAAGCTTGATAGACTTTTTTTCCTAATAAAAGGTATCCAATAAATACTACGCTCCCCATTAATAGCGGTGCTTGCCCTAAAAATTTGTTAACAAATTCTTGGAAAAAAAACACTAAGCCATTTCCCATTATTACTACCTCCCCTTTAAAAATTATAAATAGCACTTTCTTAGAAAACGTTTTCTATCGCTAATGTCATTATATCATTCGGTAGAACAAATGTCTATTGAGTAAAGTATTTTTGAACAATTGTTCAAAAACTTCTTTATGGAGTCTATTTAAATACTCTCTAAGGATCAGTCCTTGGCTTTGTATCTCAATATGCTTTTACATATGTTTTATCCATTCTCTTACAAAAGTATTTTTATAGAGAAACGCTTTTAAACCTTAATTATTTTTTCAAATAAATGTATTGAATACCTATGTCCAATATGGTATACTGATTATCCGCTCACTACTTGGGGCCTTATCTACCCTAAGTACCTAATGCATTTCAAAAAATCAAATCAAAGCTATATATGGAGGTGATTTATATTTTTAGAGGATTAGAGCTTGCAAAAAAATCCTTTGAAAGAAATCGTGTCTATCTACTGAATCACATTGTCAATAATATCGGAAGCATAGTCTTCGGTTATATCAATGTCAGGATTTGGCTTGCCGTATTGGGCAATTCCAAGGAGGGTATGGAGGCTGTAACCTATTTGATGGTCAATCAGGCTGGGCTTTGGCTTGTAATGTTTTTACCCTATGGATGTTATTTACCGAAAAAGGTTTATGATGGGTCCATTGCCTATGAAATGCTAAGGCCCTATGGTTTGTTATACGGTAGTTTTTTTGAAATCGCAGGTCACATTTTTTATAATTTCTTATTTAGGTCAATACCTATTTTTCTTTTCAGTATATTTGTAATGGGAATTTCATTACCTAATCCCCATCAGATTTTACCATATTCAATTACATTAATTAACGGGATATTAATTTCTTTTTTTATAAACTATTTTATAGGGCTTTGGAGTATTAAATTTCTGTCTATCAATGGTGTCCAAATGCTCTATTATTTTGCAGGCACATTATTTAGTGGTGCCTTCATTCACTTAAAATACTATCCTGATTTCTTTAAAGATATAGTAATGAGTCTGCCCTTTGCCTATACTACATATGTTCCAACGGCGGTTTACCAAGGTCAATTTGGCTTGATAGAAGCCTGTATTAAGCAATGGCTGTGGATAATAGTCCTATTTATCACTGCCTATACACTAACCAATAGGTTGACAAAAAATATGGCAATTCAAGGAGGTTAAGAATGGGACTGTTTGTAACTCTGTTTAAGGCTTCCTTGAAGAGTGAAGCACAGTATAAATTTGATTTCTTCGTCAATATTATAGGTAATTTCCTTGGTTTATTTGGAGATTTTATAATTGTAGTCTTTATTTTGATGCGATTTAAGAGCATTGATGGTTGGCAGCTCCATGAAGTCGCTTTAATTTATTCAATCATCGAATTCGGCTTTGGAGTATATAGATTTATCGGTAACGGCTTCAATAAATTTGAAACCTTAATACTCTCTGGAAAATTCGATACACTACTTATCAGACCGGCTTCGTCACTATTTCAAGTAATGCTTCAGAAGGTTGATTTTAAAAGGCTAGGTATGGTATTACAGGCTGCTGCTGTAGGAATTTGGGGGATACAGAGAACAACCTTTATAAGTAACAGCTTTTACTTTTATCTACCATTCCAGCTACTTGCATCTGTAATAATCAATATTGAAATCAGCATTATACTTGCAGCAATAGCCTTTTGGACAGGTAAGAATGAAGATATTATAATACTAGGACATTACTCTACTCTTTCTGCTTCTACTTACCCAGCAACGATTTATCATAAAATATTCAGTCATATTTTAACCTTCATAATTCCTTTTTTTGCAGTAAGCTATTATCCGCTATTGTACTTTACAGGGAAATCTCAAAACGGGCTTTATATGCTGGCTCCCTTTCTAGGAATATTAATTATGACTCCTATTTCTTATACTATATGGACTTTGGGGGTTAAGAGGTATTCTAGTAGTGGAACTTAGAAGCAAAGATGCCTGTGGCACTTTGTTTGGTGCGAGGTACAAGGTGCAAGGTGCGAGATTTAGGTCATTCTTTCGGGTCATATAATATATTGCTTGTTACTCTAAGAGGAGGTAGAACTGTGGATTTTATTAGTGTTGAGGGACTCAAGAGGGAGTATATAGTCTATGAGAAAAATGGGTTTCTTAAAAGGACTAAAAGGAAAATTGAGGCTCTAAAAGCGATTAATTTTACTGTGAAAAAGGGAGATTTTTTAGGGTATATTGGTCCAAAT
>JANQEZ010000170.1 GCA_028278115.1 Clostridia bacterium | reverse complement strand
ATTTTAGGTAAAGCTACAACTTATACACGCCTCAAAATGCCCAGAATCATCGCATATTTGAGTCATGTATAAGTTAAGTTTTACTCTGAAAACCCTATAATGAAATCCAATATACTCTAAATTTAAAACCACTACATACTAATCAGTGCTCTTGATATCTTTCATATGTATAAGCTTTCCCTGATTTTTAACAAGTAGTATTTCAGACATAATACTAAATGCTATTTCTTCTGGCGTTTCTCCACCTAGTTTAATTCCTATAGGAGCATATACCTTATTAATTACATCATCATGTATGCCGCTCTCTATAAGGTTATCCATAACGTATTTAGTCTTATTCTTGCTTCCTATCATTCCTATATATTTTGCATCACTTTCAATAACTGCCCTTAGAGCAATCTCATCATATTTATGTCCCCTAGTTACAATAACAACATAGCAGTTATCATTTATATCGTACTCATGTAATAATTCCTCTATATCTCCTATCTTTAGTTCATCTGCACCGGGAAACCTCTCCCTATTACAAAATTCTTCTCTATCTTCAAATATAACATTATAAAAGCCTAGAATGGTACTTAACTCATATAACTTTAATGCTATATGTCCACCTCCTACAATCAAAAGCTTGTTTGGCGGTGCAAAGACCTTTATGAAAACCTCTACTTCTCCTCCACATTGCATATGTAGACTACCTTCTTCATCATTTAGTTTAAAATGGTAGTTTTCATCCTTCCCGTTTTGCATACATTTTTTAGCCCACTTAGCAGCAACCAGCTCCAGCTTTCCACCCCCAATTGTCCCGAAAATAGTTCCGTCCTCCTTTAAAACCATCATAGAACCTTCTTTTCTAGGTGAAGAACCCTGAACCTTGGTTATGGTAACTAAAGCCGCTCTTTTATTTCTCTTTATTTCATTAGTTATTACATCTAATATCTTATATTCCAACTCCACCACTCTCCATATTAAAGTATAAAATTGCTTCCAATACACTTCCTCCAATTGCCCTGGCTTTATCTGATATGGTAAAGCAGTATCCTGCTTCTTTTCTTGGATCAATATCCCCAATTTTCAATCCAGCTTTTACCTTCAGTTTATTATGAATAAGTCCCCTTAAAACTCCATCAATAGTAGCTTTTACTGGTTTGTCGTCAACATAGGCAATTATCTGGCCCTTTTCCACTAATTCTCCAATCTCCAATAGATTTTTTATTCTCCCATCACAGGGGGCTCTTAAGACCCGCTTCTCACTAAATCCCATAATTTCACCAGGTATACCTGTATTTGGCTTGGCACAACCTTTAAAAATCAATCTCCCTAAATCATGTCCCCTACTTGTTTCAATGACTATATCTACGTCCTGTCCAGCCTTGAATCCAGGTCCAACACCAATTGTTAGTTTAGCCATATCCCTTTGGGTTCCTAAGTTTTTCTTTACAAGTGTAGCGTCGACTAATACATCTACCTCTATTTCAGTTAATATATCACATTTATCATCAACAATAACCGGTATATTTCCTGCTTTCCAAGCTTCTCTTACTTCCTTTGTATCATAAATCCTAACTGATTTTACCCCTTCAACTACAGCTTCACCATCAAAAATAGCTGAGCCAAAAGAAACAGCTCTTCTGATCATTGTGGGATTATCTACCTCTAGAATTAGCACCTTAAAGCCACATCTAAAAAGCCTGTGGGCAATACCTGT
>JANQEZ010000091.1 GCA_028278115.1 Clostridia bacterium | reverse complement strand
TGTACCATTAGAATTAAAATCAAGTTGCATAACACCACCAGTAGGTAAACTACTCCATGATGTTATTGTAACACGTGGTCCTTCTTCATTTACTTTACTTGAAGTCATATAATTCCAATGATTACCTACACCTTCCCATGGACCACTACCACCGTGAGATCCGCCAAACCAACCAGAGGAATAGCTACCAGATACCATGCGATAAGAACTTGAAGAAGAATAACTAGTCCCGCTTCCAAATCCATAAGATATGGCCTGTGAAACAAAATTGGTGCAGTCACTACTGACTTCATAGAAATATGAATTTGCGTTATTCACAAATTGATTAGCATATGCAACTGCTCTACTGCTGTTAAAACTATAATCAGTATGAGGAAAGGATTCTATACCAATGTTATCATTGTTACTCATTATATCATTTTTTATAATTTTCTTATTCATTTCATCAATTTGATTTCTCAATTCGTTTATATTATAGGAAATCTTCTCGGACTTTGATCTCTCATAAAAGTACAGATCATTATATTCATGCTCACTTATTAACCAACTATTATTTTTCTTATTGAGTAAGAATATATTTTCCCCAAGAGACACAAAGAAGGGATATGCTGGCATCCCTACTGTTTCCCCTGATAGATTCACTTTAACTATAGCAGTATCTCCTGTGATTTTAACGGAGATATAATCAAAGAAAATATCATGTCTTTCACGAAAATCTTTAGGATAGTTCTTTTCAATATTATATTTCCATCTTTGGATATTCTCTTCAAGAGCTACTGCTTTGTTGTAGGATTGAATTGATTCTAAATCTAAATATTTTGATAAATCACCAGCTTTTAAATCCATCCACATTTTGTATGATTCTGAGTAGTAATTTTCAATTATTTTTTGTACGTCAGCACTTTCTTTATCTAAGCTTGTTTCAGCAAAAACAAAACTACTAGATATTAGCGAACATATAAGCAGCACTACTAAAGAAAACGAAATCTTATACCTATTTTTCAAAATTAACATGTTTTAATACACTCCTTTTAAAATATTAGTATTTTAGTCTTAGATTATCCATACAAATTTTACTATTTATAAATAGTAAAGCAAAGATTCTTTTCCATAATATTACATTAGTTTAATTCAAAAGTCACTATCGTTTAGTAAATTATTATTAAAATAGTAATTCGGTCTCATTGTATACTTTTAATGTATTTTATGAAATATTTAAGGCTAAATTATGTGAAGAAAAGAGAATAGAAGTGATACATACAAATACATGTAATGTACATTTGAATTTTAGTTTACGGATACATTCAATAATTTGGAAAGGGCTATAGACTTAAAGATCTGTAAGCGTCAAAGAATCGACGTATTCAAATAGTAAATATATCCTGATATAATAAGACCAGTAGGTAATTGTGATGCTTTCTACTGGTCTTTGAAAATTCAATAAGCTTATATTTTCTATTTTTTCTTTGTTACTTTCAATTTCTCAGGTAATTTGTCAGACCATGGCATCAGCGCTATTACGTGTTCTAGCCTGACACTTTTATTTTGTAATTTTATGTATTCTAGACTGATACCATTCTTCAGGTATAGAATTCATCATCACTTACAAATCGTTATTTCTAAAGTTTGCAAATATCTCATATCACCCCCATCCCCTTCAAAAACCTCACACAATCCCTAAACCCTTCAACATAAACAGCATTATTATAGTCACAGTTTAGACGATTTATTTCAGATATATATTCATCAATCACATTTTTCTCATTGTTACCCAATCCCGATATTGCTCTTTGCATTTCTTTACTCAAACTAATTAGCTTAGTCTCTTTTTTTCTTATTTCAGAGTTATTATTTTTTAAATCATAAAGCAAACAATCTAACTTCTCACCTAATACATCATTTAAAATGCTCTCAAAATTATTATTCAATTAACCATCCTCCTTCAAAGTCCATTTTGTTCTTCGACTTTCTATTATTATAGTCCTTTTTGTTCTTTATGTCAATAGTCCTTTATGGACTATAATATAATTTTCATGAGGTGGTTTTTATGAAATACGGACGTTTAAAAGATCTAAGAGAAGATAATGATTTATTACAAAAGCATGTAGCAGAAGTATTAAATATTGCTGAAAGAACATATTCTCATTATGAAACAGGTCAAAGAAATATTTCTGTAGAGGCATTAATAACTCTTGCTAAATTTTACAACACCAGCATCGACTATCTAGTAGGACTAACCAACGAAAAAAGACCTTACCCTAGAGTCAAATAATTTACTTCACACAAAAAAACCACCTAAGACACACATCATGGGTGGTTTTCCACTAGCAAATATTAGAACTGTTCTCTCAATTTATCTAACTTTATTTTCTAATATTTTTCCATTCCCAATTTAAGAATTTTAATTATATCTGTTGATTTTTGCCAGTTTTCTTTAGAGTTATTAATTATCATATCGCTCAGTTCCATCACAGAATTAATCTCATCAACATATGTAGCTAACCTTTCACCAACATTTCTATCTTTTCTTTCAATAAGATTCACTTTACATTCTTCATATGGCGCTACTACTCCTACTATTAAGACAGAGCTGGGAAATCTACTTTTTAATTTCTTTGCTCCATTAGCATCAACCACTATTGAACTATAATCCTTTGAATCTATTAGCTTCTGTATAGAACTTAAACCCGTGCCATAAAGATTTCCATTATACTCAGTGTACTCAAGTAATAAGCCCTCTTTATACATCTTTAATATTTTATCCCTATTTGCAAAATGATAGTGTTTGCCATTAATCTCACCTGGACGAGGCTTCCTTGATGCCCAAGTGACAATTGGTTTATATCCAAGTACGCTTTGAAGTGTTGATTTGCCCGACCCACTAGGTCCTAGAAATGCGATAATATTAATCATATTCTATTCTCCTATATAATGTATTTTAAACTTTTAATCTAATTCTATTGTATTCTTGATATATTTTATCTAATGCTTTTTCCCCAAAATATTTTCTATAGGTTGCTATGGCAAATGACTCCATCATTCCTCCAATATAATCAGCTACGAGTCTTGTTTTTTCTACTTCTAATTCGGCTCTATATTCAGGAGGCAGCATACCATTTTCTTTGTTAAACCCGTCGTTCATATAAAGTTCAAACAAAGACCTGATTATTATTTCTCCACGTTTCTCATATATTTGAATCATATCACTACGGTTAATGCAGTCAAAGGTAATCTTCTTTAAAGTTTTTGCCATATCTCCAAGCTTTTCAAAATCCAATTCTTTATCACGCATAGTTCCAGTCTTTATTCTTTTTTCTTCGCTAACTTCGCAGAAAGAAATATCATGTATTAGTGTATTTACAATATTGCCTAATAATTCTTTTCTTAGTAGAAAGGCATATTCCTCTGAAGAATTTAAATTGCTAGCTTGATTTGCTACATCTCTTGCTGCTTTTACTAATTCAATAAATTTTTTATATCCTTCATCATTATCGCTTTTTACTTTTGATTTATACTCGTAAATTAATTCATCAATTGTAAATAATCTAAGGCTTAGTCCATCTTCAAGGTCATGGGCTGCATATGCTATTTCATCTGCTAAATCCATAATTTGTACATCAAGGGTACGCACTTTTACATTAAAGTCATCAACATACTTTTTCAGCTGTTGAAAATCTTCATCGTAGATAAATTTGTTAGAGCCTTGACTCCTTTTCTTATAATACTTTGTAACACCTAGCAGGGTTCTAAGTGTTAGGTTTAATCCTCTACTATCAGGATTCTTCTTCTCAATTCTCATTAATACTCTTAGTGTTTGAGCATTACCTTCAAACCCACCAACAGTTTCGCATAATTCGTCTAATATTTTTTCACCATAGTGTCCAAATGGTGGATTACCCATATCATGGGCTAAAGACGCGGCTTCAACTACGTAGGTGCTGGTATACCCAAGATTTTCAGCAATGGCTCTGGCTATTTGTGATACTTCTAAGCTGTGGGTGAGCCTATTGCGAAAAAATTTATCAGTTTGTAGCCCTAATAGCTGCATCTTTCCTTGCAATCTTCTGAATGATGATGAGTACATTATTCTTGTATAGTCACGCTGAAATTCATCTCTTTCTCCGCGTCTTTCTCTTTCTTTATTTAATCTCATATGAAGTTTATTCAATTCCATTATCTCATTCCTTGCTATTTCTCTAAGCTCATTGAGCTTTTGCTTCTTTTTCATTATAATCCCCCTTGTCTAATGCTTTAGTGAAATTCTATTTACTCTTATCCGGCTAAAAGCTTCTAACTAAACACTGAAAGCGAAAATTTAGAATACACATCTATATATACTATATTTACGCCCTAAATCCTTCTTAATATAGTTTTTACAATTTTGATTAGCTTAAATTCTCAGATTTATAAAAAAATACATATTACAAAAATCATATATGTGAGTTCTTATAAAATTTGGGAATGAATTACTCCCTGACTTTGTTTTTGCATGTATTTTAGGAATGATTTTTTTCTTTTTAAAATAGAATTTCATAACCTTTAGTTGCTTCTGAAAGACCGTCGTTTTCTATAGTTTTAAATAGGCTGTAGTTAGCACACAATATTAGTCACTGCATAGTATAAAGTGGCAAAAGTAAAGATTTAGATTTCTAAATGAATTATAGTCCTAATATGTATTCAAAATTCTAATTTCACCATATATATGATAGGAAAGTCCTTCTGTACTTGCATAATAAGCTATTAGTTAAAAATATAGATAAGAAAGGCGATGTATTTCATGGCAGATTCAATTAAAAGAGATTGCAGTTTTGATAAAGAAGACTGTGTTAGAAAAATATCTTGTGACTTAAGAAAAGACACAGACTGTGGGAAATGTGAACCATTGAGTCCTTGTCCTAAAGGGGTTTTCATAGAATGTGGTATACCTGGTAGTAAAACAAGCTTTTCGGCTACAGGGCAGACAATTAATACAGCACTTGTAACTGTTGACACTACATGCTTTGTTAACCCCGTAGTTGATATTCGCTTTTCAAGTCAAATCGATGTTACATTACAACCAGATGATGGCATTACTCCTTTAGGGACTGCTGAGGTAGTACTTAGATTTGACTTAATATGCAATGCCGATGGCAGGGGAGATATCGCTGTAGGGAGCTGGATATATAGAAGATTTCTAACTTCAGCTGTTTCTACTACTAATATTGACCAGCGTTTAGAAACTACTGATACATTTAGCTTTAACAAATGTCTATTCCCAAAACCTTGTGGGGGTTGTATTGATTATTTTGTTAGAATAACAGCTATTAGAATAAGTGTTGACAATATAATAATTTAGCTAATACGCAAAACTAGTTAGTTATTTCTTAAAAGTAACCTATAGTAACATAGGAAGTGAATTTTAGAAGTTGATTTAGGACGGTATAGGTGATATTTTGATTCCATATAGCATTAAAACATCAGATTGACTTACTCTATATTTTTTTATCCTAAGGGAGTTACCATGTTTTAGAAAATGTAACGCCAAGCAAACATAATAAAAGGAGATTGATAATATGTCTATGAATAATAGACTTAATAATCCTATTAATATTGATCAAGTATTTTGTGAAGTTGATAAATTCATTTTAGATTTAGATACCATTATTCAAATCAATTGTGGTTCTGGATCACAGGGTATTGTGACATTAGATAGTTTGGATGTAGATTTAAGTGGATTAGCTGAAATGATTAATATCATTACAGGTATAATTGATGGATGTCAAGATGGATGCCCTGATGGAAGTGTATCTACTGTTATTTCACCTGATGGAAAACAAGCATCTGTGATTTTTGATGAATTTATTGTTGAGGCCGATGGGAATATTCCTGGTCAGTCCTTTGCTGAAAAGTGTTGTTCAATTGGTATTGAGTTTCTTCCAGATGATCCAAATAAGAATCAAATAATAAAGTTTGACATAATATTTAGAGGCTTTGCTGACCTAGATCAAGGGTGTAATGCAAACCTGTTTGTCAATTCTAATAATATTCTAACTTTAAGCGGTCCAGTTGATAGAGATTATGAAGTGAATATTACCATAAACGCTATACTGGCTTGTCCACAGAATCCTCAAATAACAATAGCAAATCAAAATATTACTGCTATAGTTTATGAATCCGGTTTAAATTAATGAAATAGTGGAATATGTAGTCACATAAAGCTAACAGACAGAGGGACAGGGGATACCACTTAAAAACTGGGGTTTTTCTTTGAGGCTTTTCTAAATCTCTACTAAAGCTTCAAATTTCCATCCACAAACTACCATTTTATAGAAATTCAATAAATTTAAAGGGGATACTAGCTTAGCTATCCTCTTTAAATTTAGCTTGAAGCTCCTCTATAGTATCCAATATATTTTTTCTGTTTTTTTGTTGGCCCCGATACCATGAACCTTTACCCTAATACAGTAAAAAGTCATGTAGATTTAGGTGGTTTTAACCTAAAAATACATGACTTTTGGTACGAGTTATTTTTATTAGTATGACTTTATTATTTTTAATGCCAGTTTATTTTGTTAGCTCAGTCATAGGCATTTTCTTCTTTCAATTATTCAACTGTCACCGACTTAGCCAAATTCCTCGGCTTATCTACATCACAGCCTCTAGCAACTGCTACATAATAAGAGAACAGCTGCTGAGGTACTACGCTTAGTATTGGTGCTAGTTCGTCCATTGTATCTGGTATATATATAACTGTATCAGCTGATTTTTCTACTTCTTTGTTGCCTTCTTTTGCTATGGCAACTACGTGAGCACCTCTAGCCTTTACTTCTTTGATGTTTGAAAGCATTTTTTCGTATAGTTTATCCTGGGTTGCAAGGGCTACTACTAGTGTTCCGTCTTCTATTAGGGCTATTGTTCCGTGCTTCAGCTCTCCGGCTGCTATTGCGGAGGAGTTGATGTATGATATCTCCTTTAGCTTTAGTGAGCCTTCCATTGCCACGTCTATATCTAGGCCTCTTCCCATGAAGAATACGCTTTCGTTGTTGAATTGTGTTCCTGCAAGATGCTGAATGTCTGTGAAGTCATCTAGTATGCTCTGTACTTTTTCTGGCATTTTTCCGATTTCGGCTATTATTTCGTCGTATCTTTCTCTACTTAGTGCTCCCTTTGTTAGACCCATGTGTAGGGCTATCATATACATAGCTGTTAATTGTGTTGTGTAGGCCTTTGATGATGCAACTGCTATTTCTGGGCCAGCCCAGGTGTAGAATACATCATGGGATTCTCTTGCTACGGAGCTTCCTACTACGTTTACTACTGAAAGGATTCTTGCTCCTCTTCTTTTTGCTTCTCTGAGGGCTGCCAGTGTATCTAGGGTTTCACCGGATTGACTTACTGCTATGAATAATGTGTTTTCATCTATGAATGGATCTCTGTATCTGAATTCCGATGCTATATCACAGTTTACTGGTATCTTGGCAAATTTTTCTATGGCATATTTACCTACTAGTCCTGCATGGTATGCTGTGCCGCAGGCAACTATATATATTTTATTTATTTTGTCTAGGTCTTCCTTGGTAATCTTTATTTCATCCAGCTCTATGATTCCTTCGCTATTAAGTCTTCTATTTAGGGTTTCATGGATTCCCTTTGGCTGCTCGTGGATTTCTTTAATCATGAAATGCTCGTAGCCTTCCTTTTCGGCTGACTCTACATCCCATGTTACTTTGTATATTTCTCTAGCTTGCACCTGTCTAAGCTCGTTGTAGATAGTCACTCTATCCTTAGTTAAAAGTACCACTTCGTCGTTTTCTATTAAAAATACGTCCCTTGTATGCTTTAGGATTGCAGGAATGTCGGAAGCAAGGAAGTTTTCTCCCTTTCCAAGTCCTACGATTAGCGGACTGTCCTTTCTAACTGCTACTATCTTGTCTGGCTCATCTTTACAAACTACTGCTATGGCATATGCCCCTTCCATTTTTTCTATGGTTTTGAATACTGCATCTAGAAGGTCCCCTTCGTAGTAGTAATTTATAAGGTGAGCTATTACTTCTGTATCGGTTTCTGATTTAAAGCTGACACCCTTTTCTTCTATTAACCATTCCTTAAGCTTCATGTAGTTTTCTATGATACCGTTATGGATTACTGCTATGTCTCCTGTTTGATCTGTATGGGGGTGTGAGTTTGCATCGGATGGTGCTCCGTGGGTAGCCCATCTTGTATGTCCTATACCTATTGTTCCGTTATAATCTTTTTCTAAAACCTTATCTGCCAGTACGCTAAGTCTTCCTTCATACTTTTCTACTTGGACTTTATTATCTTTAAAAACTGCTATTCCCGCTGAGTCATATCCTCTATATTCAAGTCTTGATAAACCATCAACTATAATAGGTGTTGCTTTTTTATCTCCAATATATCCAACTATTCCACACATTTATATTTTCCTCCAATTCAATATTGTGATTTTTTAAAATTCATTCATATAATTGTAAATTTTGTAGTTATTACCCATTTGGATCCTGCATTTTTTCCCCGTTCATTTGGTTCTTTCAAAAAATGCAAAAAGAAACCCTAATCTCACCTGACTTTTTTGTTCCCACAATCACTTATGGGGTTTGTAAAGTCTTTATCGGTGGTGAGTCCACCGCAGGGCACCCGCCGAATACTCGATAAACCCTGACCTCGTCAACTTAAATCCTTTGTTCTCCGTCCGATTTGATTTAAGTTCTGGCGCTTTATAGATACAAGTTGTAACATCCAAGTTCCAAGTTATCTATTTGAGCTCTGACCCTATTAGGTCATCTAGGAACTTAGGATTTGACTATAAAATAGTCTTGTATCGGTATTTAGTTTTATTTATTCTCTCATTCTATAGGCCTCACCCCTTTCAAAATAGGTCTTAAGGGTCATGACTTTTGGGACAGGCTGCAACGTTACAGCCTCTAGGGTCATACTTATAGGTTCGTTACAGCGTTACAAACTCATTGGTCATGCTCAATGGTCCGATTTATTAATGCTTTTTAGTAACGGAACCATATTATTATACCACAAAGATGTAACGTTGTAACGGACTTTATAAACTTTCCCAGTAGATTGTAACCTTCTTTTAACCCAGTCTATTTTCTATTAGCTCTACTAGTTCTACTGCGTATTTATTTAGCTGTTCTTCGTTGCTTCCTTCTATCATAACCCTTACTAGGGGCTCTGTTCCAGAAGGTCTTATGAGTACTCTTCCCTCACCGTGGAAGATGTTTTCTATTTCTTGTATTCTAGAGGATATTACTTTATCCTCCAGATATTTGCTCTTTTTACCATTGCTTACCTTTGCATTTTTTAATACCTGTGGATATGTCTTCATGATTGAGGCAAGCTCTGAAAGGGGCTTGTTTTTCTTCTTTACTACTGATATGAGCTGAAGGGCTGATAGAAGACCGTCTCCAGTAGTATTGTGCTCTAGGAAAATGATATGCCCCGATTGCTCTCCACCTAGTACGTATCCGCTTTTCTTCATTTCTTCTAGGACATATCTGTCTCCAACCTTAGTCTTTACTATATCACAGTCATATTTTTCAAGGGCTTTTTCCAGTCCTATATTACTCATAACTGTAGCAACTAATGTGTTATTTTTTAGTTTTCCTTCTTCTTTAAAGTATGCTGCACAAACAGCCATTATTCTATCTCCATCAACGATATTCCCTTTTTCATCAATAGCGATGAGTCTGTCTGCATCTCCATCAAAGGATAGACCAATATCAGCTCCAGTTTCTAAAACGTATTTTTTCACGATTTCTGGATGAGTTGATCCACATTTATAGTTTATGTTGTAACCGTCTGGATTGTGATTAAGTATTTCTAACTCTGCTCCAAGCTCGGCCAAGGTTTTTGGTGCAGCCATAAAGGAGGCTCCATTGGCACAGTCAATGGCAATCTTCATGCCCTTTAGGTCAACATCTATGGTTGATTTCACAAATTCTGAATATTCATCTATGGCATTGCATATCTTTATTTTTTTTCCCACTTCCTTGCCACCAGGCATAAAGTCTATATCTTTATCCTGTAGTATGTACTCCTCTATTCTATCCTCTACTTCGTCAGGAAGCTTGAATCCATCTTTATTGAAAAATTTAATCCCGTTATACTCCACTGGATTGTG
>JANQEZ010000015.1 GCA_028278115.1 Clostridia bacterium | reverse complement strand
TGAGAAATCCGAAGTTCGAGGCGTGCTGAAAGTGAGAGGTCGCAGCGTATAAAGAAATACGTAAGAGTTCTCACTTGAAGCAACAACGAAGAAATTCGGCTTTGTCAACAGCCTGAGCTAAGGACTAGATTAGTCCTTAGCTCTTTGATATGAGGGGTCTAGACGCCGCTTTATACGGCTAAGTGACTCAGGTGTTATTCCTAAAAAACTTGCCAGCTGATGCTGAGGTACTCTATCCATCAAACCAGGCCGCTTCTCAAGAATAGTCTTATATCGTTCTTCTGGACGAGATGCTATAAAGGTTGCAAAATCATCATGGATTTCACCTATATTCTCTTCCATCATTTTAAGTATCATGGTTTCAAGTCCTGGGTGCATATCAAACATCTGCTGTTGGACGGATAAATCTCCTACAACCATAACACAGTCTTCTAAACAGCTTAAGGAATATTTTGATTCCTTTTCTACAGAATGCTGATTAAAGATGGTCACACTTTGTTCTTCTGTAAAAAAGTTAGCAGTAGTCTCTCTGCCGGTTTCGTCTACTGCAAATTGTCTAACGCAACCCTTTAATATAAAGTAGCACTTCTTTGGAACCTCTCCTTGATGAAGTAGAATAGTTCCTTTTTTAAATTCTTCTATTGGTATGTCAGCGGCCATACTCTCTAGCTCCGATTCACTGATGTCGGTAAAACGCTTCATATAACTAATAAGAATATCCTTCATTTGAGCCAGACCCCCATATCTAATCTTGATTGAATTATAGCGGCTTTACTGGTAAATAAATATCTACTATATGCTTCTTCTCTGGATGAGTATTTGGGTCGTT
This sequence comes from Clostridia bacterium, assembly GCA_028278115.1. GTDB lineage: Bacteria > Bacillota > Clostridia > Peptostreptococcales > Caminicellaceae > JANQEZ01. The sequence continues at coordinate 8,465 of JANQEZ010000015.1, read as the reverse complement.
TCTATACATTTCAAAGGCAAATCCATCAGTAGGCTCAAAGCCACTGTTTGACAGCCACTGACCATATAGATAGTTCCAAGCATCACCATATTCACTGGCATCAATCTCAAAATGTCCAATTGCATATTTTCCCGATGGTATCACCATCTTTCCAACTTCTCCATCACCTTCTACATCTTCTGGAACAACCATACATACACTCGTTCTTTGCTTTTCATCTTCGGTTATTTCAGGATTGTCATGATAGATTGCTAATAGCTTTAATTCTGTATTCTTCATTAGATCTCTAGCAGCTGCCCAGTTAATCAATTTGTGTATGAACTTTTCGAATACAAGTCCAAGGTCTTTGTATGAACCTGTATGTCTCAAATAAATAACATGCATATCATCAATCACCTGAACATCAATCTTACCCTTCACTGGCATATTATCACCCTTCCATATTATATTTGATACACTTTCATTATATCTAGGTAATAGGGATGGGTCTTTTCTTTCTTTGCTTTCCTCTTTGCAATTATTGCTATAATTAAATCTATATTCACTTGCACTCATACCGAAATACTTTTTAAAGGAGCGTGCAAATACTGCCGAGTCCGAAAAACCAAATTTGTATGCTGCCTCTGTGATACTCATATCTTCATTATGTAATAAAAAGCTGACTGCCTTCTCCAGCCGTATCCTATTAATATAATTATATAAGGTTTCATTTACTATGCTTTTAAATATTCTATGGAAATGAAATTTTGAAAAACCTGAAACGCTGGAAAGCTCTTCAAGGGTAAGGTTATTATTTATATTGGTCTCAATATAATCTTGAACATCATTTATGCGCGATATGTATTCTTTACGAGTTAGAGAATTCCTTTTACCATCCATTAATATCAACCCCTATATCTTAAATCTTATTCCTGTTTATCCATATAGAGATTCCTGTCAAAACTTTAATTTATACACATCAAAAATCCCTAGAAACATCGGATATTTTGATATGTACATTAATATAGTATATGTATAAATTAACATTTACTTTGGATTCTCTATAAAATAAACCTCCTTTAAGAGTATATATCTGAAAATTCAATATTTATTCGTTCTATGTTTTTATGTTTAATTTCTTCGCTATCTATAGGTAGCATATGGTTGCTAATCTCTTCATCTACAGTTTTTATAGGTAGTTCAACAGTAAATTTAGTCCCTATTCCTTCCTTGCTTTTCACATCTATTTTTCCACCATTCATATCAACCAATGATTTTACAATGGAGAGTCCTATGCCACTGCCTTCGTGGTTTCTGGTTAAGGATTTATCCACTTGTCTAAATCTATCGAAGATAATATTTAATTTATCTTTCGGTATCCCTATACCTGTATCTTCTACATTTAACAAGATAGATTCTTCCTTCTCCTTTAATTCCACCATTATTTGTCCTCCGGGTTCTGTGAATTTCACTGAGTTTGATAACAGGTTTAGGAGGATTCTTTCTATCTGGTTCGGGTCACAAGCTAATACTTTTTCCTCAACATCTGTATCAAATATCAAGGATAGTGACTTATTTTCTATATACTCTGCTACCGATAAAGCTATGTCCTCCACTACATTAACTATGTTACAATTCTGCAAAGACATCTCAAAGAATCCTGCATCAATTTTGGTAATATCTATAAGATTATTCACAAGCCTCATCAACCTATAGCAGTTTTGTCTTAGAATTTTAAGATGTCTACTAGCTTTATTGGTATTTGAATCTTCTGTTACATTATCCATAGTCAGCTCTAGTATCTGCAGAGTTCCAAAGACTACATTTATAGGAGTTCTAAGCTCATGGGATAGGTTAGAGAAAAACTCTGTTTTTATCCTATCATATTCTAATGATTCTTTAAGTAATTTTTCTTCCTCTTCTAATTTATATTGAAGCTCTTGATTTTTTCTTCTCATGGATACATCCCTAGCTATTGATAAGACAACCTTTTTATCCATCATCATAAATACATGGGAATTTACTTCAACAGGTATTATATCTCCATTTTTAGAAATATAGTCTATCTCATAGGTTACATATCCATCATTTAAAAGGTTTTTCTGAATATTTGGAATATCAATAATGGACTTTTCACTTACTAAATCAAAGTGGGACATATCCTTTAATTCTCCTCTAGAGTATCCCAGTATTTCACATGCTATATCATTCACTTCTATTATTTTATTAGGTGTGCCTTTAGCATTAAATCCATATAGGAATATGGCGTCGTTGGCCTTATTAAATAATAGTCTAAACTTCTTTTCGCTGTTCTTTATGGCTTGTACGATTTCTTTTTGTTTAGTTACATCTTCCTTTATAGCAACGTAATTTGTAATTTTACCATCTTCGTTTCTAACAGGAGATATGGTTGTGTATTCCCAGAAGGATTCTCCCCTTTTTGTTAGATTATATACATCTCCTACCCAAACTTCTCCTGTTTCAATGGTTTTCAGCAGGCTATCATAGAAGGAGTCATTATTAGTATTAGATTTAAGTATTTTAGGAGTTTTGCCAATTATTTCTTCCTTGGTATAGCCTGTTTTTCTCGTAAAGTTCTCATTAACATACTCAATATTCCCTAATGTATCTGTTATTATAACTACGTTTGAACTTTGTTCTATTGCCTGAGAAAGTTTTTTTAGTCCCTCTGTTGCCTTTTTTAGCTCTGTTATATCTACTGAAGTTATGGTTATTCCCTTAACAAGGTTCTCAGAAGTTTTATAGGGTAAAAATCTGAGTACGTACCATCTTCCATCTAGACTTTGACTTTCTCTAGTAATAGGAGTTAATGTATCCAATACCCTTTGTGATTCTTTAACGACATTTATATTTTTTAAATTATGAGATATATGGTTTATTGGCCTTCCTATGTCAAAATACATTACATTAATAGTCTCTTGTATTGAAGGTGTAAACCTTTTTATGGTTAAGGAATTATCTAGGAGCATAGTCCCTATATTTGTACTGCTTAAAAAGTTATTTATGTCATTGTTTATACCCGTCAATTCTTCTATTTTCTTTGAATACTTCTGGTTTACAATAATGAGTTCTTCCTTTGCCGATTGAAATTCCTCAATTGTCATTTGAAGCTCTTTATTTGATGCCAATAGTTTTTCTTTGGTAGATTGTAATTCCTCCTTTAAGGTTTCAACTTCTTCTAAAGTAGTCTGAAGTGCTTCTCTTGTTTGCTTAAGCTCCATCTCTAGGTACTTGTTTCTTTTGTCTATCCTTTTAGCAATACTGATACTCTCTATTTCTTCGCCTTCTATCACCTCTATTATATTATTATAGCTTTGCTCCTTGACCATATCTGTTTCTGTAGAATTCTTTACATAGTTTACAAGCTGCTTTCCCATACTTTCCGGCGGCAATATAAAGTCAAATAGCTCTGCCATGACTATGTTATGGGGCATGCTTGTAAATTTCGCAGTTATTTCATCCTGAACCATAACCATACCGCCAAGCTTTTTAATTACCTTGCACCCCATTGCTTCATCACCACTGGCTCCTGATAAGATAATTGCAATAGATTTATCCATATAATTTTTAGCTAATGATTTGAAAAGTATGTCAGTTGAATATCTAGGTTTTTCATCATCCTCTAATTGGCAAACATGTAATAGATTATCTTCTACCCTTAGGTATTTATTAGGTGGAATTATATATACATTGTTTGGCTCAATCACCATTCCTTCAGCAGCTTGACTTACCTCCATACTTGTATGCCTTGAAATTACATCTGCCGTTAGACCATCATGACTAGGATTTAAATGCTGTATAATAATAAATGCCATGTTTTTCGTTTGAGGCATATTATCAAAAAATGTGGTTAGTGCTTTTACTCCCCCTGCTGAAGCCCCTATACCAGTTACATAAAAATCCTTTTCATCCTTATTTGTTTTCTGTAAAATACAAGTTCCGATTTGTTCCATAATCTTATTTTGACTCAAATATTTTTAATATTAGAGCCGATCTCTCCCCCTTTACCATTATTATTAGTTTAGAATATTTTATATAGGATTCTCTATAGATGTATGACTGAGAAATTTAACTTTCTTTAAATATCTTTTCTAACCAAAGAGATTATACCTGCTTAGCTAGTGGCTAGCAGTCCATAAGCAAAAACACTGAAACTAAAACTTCTTAATAACACATCTATACTTAATCTCTAAACCTAAAAACTCTTTTAATAATTTATTTGCTCATAGCTTTATATAAATAATAAAGCTTTATATTTAGATAGACTTTGTAAATAACTAGTATTGCAAAGCAGCTATTTGATTCCATACTTTTGACTGAATATATACTGAGAGATAAGATTAAGGTAAGCAAGGTGTCAAACAAAACATTCCTTTGTATATAAAGTAAATAAGGATACAGCATATGCATTGTGATCTCCTAAAGCTTATACTGACAGGAATATACTGCGGATAATATGACTAAAGATATCTCCTCTATAACTTAACCCCTTGTGCTAGTTCATGCTGCCGGGGGTATTTGATATTACCTTTTCTTTTATTGACATTTCAAAATATTTCCAAGGGAATCATCTCCGCAATGAACATGCTTATATTCGACGTAGGAATGATAATATCCTCCTTCTTTTACAGTTTTTTTATTGTAATAGTAATATTTTCCTTTATATACTATCTTAAATAAAGAAAGCCTACCTATTGATGTTTTTAGTGAGCATACTCTATTAATTTGAATTTTCTATCCTAATTTTACTTTATTCTTTGGTTACATTTTGAATTGTAAGTACATATTATAGAGAATCCGAAGTAAATGTTAATTTACACATATACGTAAATTAATGTACATATCAAAATATCCGATAATTCTGGGGATTTTTGATGTGTATAAATTAAACTTTTGACTGGAATCTCTATAGATGTGTGACCCTGAAACTTAACTTTTTTTTAAAATATTTCGTAAGCCTTAATGAGGTTCCTTCCGATAAAGAGGCCTTTGCCAAGGAGGTTATCAGAGTTAATAATGAGTTTCCACCTTCTTATTCTATTTCATTAGGTTGTTATCGCTGTTCCTGCGGTTTAGCCTGTGATGAACCATTATGCTCTAATCAGCTATATGAATAAAAATAAGGATAGGAGCCTGTCTGATATAATATTAATTTATATTACATCACAGTAACCTATCCTCTATCTATATATTAAACTTCTGATAACTCTTTAATCTTTTTAAGATGGGTATCTATTACAGAATTACCCTTCCCCATAATCATCATCATCACCTTTGCCAAAAACTTCATTGGTCTGTTTGTTACTGTATATGTTAGATGGGTTTTATTTTCATCCATCTTTTTAAGAAGGTATTTTACATTTATGTCAAAGGAATTGCCTAATTCAAAACCAATTTGGAACATCTTGCTATTGTCATCTTCCTTATAATCCTTTACTTCAACTACATACTCCATAATCTTCTTGCCCTCTTGATACTTCTGAAGGTATGAAGAGCCTATACGTTCTTCTGTTTCTTCTATTACCTTGTTAGATAGGATTTTAGGGTCTAGCTTCTTTAAATTCTCTTCACTTCCATCAATCACTTCCCAAACCTTCTCTATTGGTGCATTAATTTCTATTTCGGCTGTCCACTTTTTCATAACCTTCCCTCCTCGTCTTTGGTCTTTATATTATTATACCCTTTTAGCTGCTGTTAAAGCACAGCTTGATAGGGAAGGGTTCATTAATCAAGATTTAAAATTTCCATAGGATTCTGTACTTAGAATTTATGATATTAAGTAGGCAGCTATTCTCAATGCTTTTTATATTATAAATCCTAAAATTAGAACTAATAGTACAATCAGAGGGGCTGGGATTTTTCTTGTTAGTAAAAGAACTATTGTAAAAGCTGTTACAATAATATTGTCAATCATAAACCCGCTCTTTTGCATCAGTATTATAGAGGACACAGCAATTAAACCACCAGCTACAGCATTAATACCCTTTAAGGAAACTTTGATGCCTTTGATTTTTTTGAGGTTTTCCCATATTGGGTATATAAAGTATATTAATAGAAGACCCGGCATAAATATACCAACCCCACCGGCAATTGATCCCAAAACTTGAAATGGTATACCGCTTCCACGGGCTGCCATTCCACCTGCATATGCACTAAAGCTAAACATAGGACCCGGTAAGCCCTGCACAAGTCCATAGCCAGTTAAAAACTGTTGGTTTGTCATGAATTGATTTACTTCAACCAATTCACTATGCATTACGGGTATAACCACCTGCCCGCCCCCGAAAACTAAGTATCCATATCTATAAAAGCTTTCAAATAAATTAAGAATCCTATTATCCCAAATAAATGTAAGTGCAATACTTCCCAAGGCAAAAATTCCAAAGCCGATAAGGTAAGGCCACGGTGGATTCAGCTTTATAGGATTCCAGAGATTTTTTTCTCCTGATGTTATAACACTAATAAATCCCCCAATAATTAGAACTAACGGAAATATGAAAGGGGCACGAATAAAATATGTTGTAACTCCTCCTAGCAGCAGTAAAGCAACTGTGATTTTATCTGTTATTACTTTTCGTCCAATACGAAATGCAGCCACAATGATAAACCCTACTGCCATTGGCCCAATATAACGAAGTCCCCCTTGAGATATATTCATACTATCAAATATTTGGTATAGAAAAGATAATATAGTCATTATTGTGAGTACTGGTAAAGCCCATACCAGCATGGTTAAAAGGGCTAATAATGGTCCTCCAGTTTTATAGCCAATAGATACAATGGTTTGTGTACTCGTTGGCCCAGGCAGCATGCTGCATAAAGCAATAAGCTCCACAAATTCTTCTTCGTCTAGATACTTTTTCTTTATTACCATTTGGTCTGTAAATACACCATAATGGGCTTCAGGCCCTCCATAGGCTCCCAAAGAGCATACTAAAACATCTTTTAAAAATGTACTCAATCTAACTCTTTTATAACTCTTAGCAGCTATTTCTCTTTTCATAGTTATAATCCCCTCGTAATTTTATGTGCATAGCTAAAACCTGTATATAAAATAGTTACCCCCTCATGGCTTATATACACAAAATCATAATGACCCATTGGCATATTTTAAAGCTTCTTAAATTTCAACATAATCTTAAAGTTATTGTAACTTTAATCGACTTAAAGTAAATAATTAATCAGGCTAAAACACACACAGCATAAAGGAACTGCTTTAAAATACATGTTACAGCCTGATATTTTATATATACATACTTCCTTTTTAATGAATCCTCTGAAATTATATTCTACAAATCTTTTTTTCTCCCATGCCAAAGCAGTTATCAACCTTTAAAATATTATTATCCGTTACTTTAATGTGTCCTTCAAATATTCCAAAGGGTCCTTCATAATCACAATACATATTCATAAGTGTAATTTTAATATTATTTTTTACTTTAGGGTAGAAATTCAAATCAATCCTATTATATTTATCCTGGATATGCCATACTTCTGTATCCCAATAGTCTCTTTTAATTTTAATTGGTCCTAATGTAGTCATTTTTCCATTTATCCATAAACAATTCTCATTATATTTTTCCTTATTAATAACTTGATTATCCGTTAGATTAAATCCTGTCAAGCTTCCATCATTAAGATAACCCATACCAGTAACCCAATCATATTTTAGGTTTTTTGAATAATACCCTTTATGGTCATCTATGGCTGTAAAGGAATTTGATTTGTCAAAATGCATTTCTTCATTATCAATTCTTAGTATCCCCTTCATTGGCATCAGAGCTTTATGGGAATAAAGGGGTCTATTTTTTCCTAGTGGATGACATACAACTATGGGCTCAGTAGTGTGTAGACATTCTAGCTTTAAACGGATTTCTGGACCATCACAGCTTTTGCTATGTTTAGCTTCAATAAATACTCTATTATCTGCAATCCTATTTTTAATTCTCATACTAAAATCATCAGAAGTATATCTACTCTGACTATGATACATTCCACTGCCTATTTTTATCTTACATATCGGGACGACTTTTTTTATAAAATATCTCCTCCTTTTATTTCTATCGTATATAGATAAAACAACTAGTCCAATAACCTTGGTATTGTAAATAGCTCCCAGCATAAAGATATTTTTGTTTCCAGCTTGAAATGCCTGCCATTCCTTTAGACGAAAGCTCTTATATATTTTAGGCATTGGTTTTCTAAATAGTCCTTTAACCGACAGTATGTTAATATTTTTTATAGGCCCATTAAAGGTTCCAAAATTGCAAATCCCATTAGAAACTAGGCTTTCGGGTGGATTTGAAACCTCTCTTTCACAAATAGTCACGTTTCCACTCTCCCTAAAAAAGTATTCAGAATTTATGGATATACGCTTTTATAATTTAATATTTCCAAAGAAAAAAATATAGAATAGAGAATCCTAAGTAAATCTTAATTTATACATATAAAAATATCCAGTGAGT
>JANQEZ010000010.1 GCA_028278115.1 Clostridia bacterium | reverse complement strand
TATAAATTAACATTTACTTCGGATTCTCTATATATAGCATTTAAAATAATAAGTCTTTTACCAAGATATTATGTATGAATTAAATTTCACTATGGTTTTACTATAATTTGCTCATAAAATAAAATCACTAGGAGGTGTATTATGAATTTTTTTAATAATTTTTTCAATAATTTTTTCGATATTTTTAAAGGGAAAAATGATAGAAACAAATATAGCGAAGTCAATGATGATTTAGCTAATATGGAGGATACAAATGTATCCCTTGGAGAAGACCCTGGAACTATAGAAAAACAAGATGACGAACAATATAAATAAGTCTACTAAATAAATTTTTTAAATATTTATTAAATATTCCAACATTTATTTTCCGTATTGACAAGTACAATTAAATTTGATACCTTATATAGAAATAATAAAGAGAAATTTAGCACTCATATAAATTCAGTAATATGGACTGAAAGTTTCTACCGAGCAACCGTAAATTGCTTGACTATGGGTGGAATTATTATACTTCATACGAAAACTTTAGCAAGTAATTGATTTGTATGTATATTAGTCTGCATAATAATTTCACTTCCATGAGGTTATCGTGCAGGCTTTTTTTGATTTAATAAATTTTTCTCGGGTTTATATTTTGATGATTTACAAATAATATGAAAAAAGTGGAGGGTGTGAATTATGGAGGGAAAATTAATTAAAGAAGGTTTAACCTTTGATGATGTATTACTTATACCACAAAAATCAGAAATACTTCCTAAAGAAGTAAGCGTTAAGACAAGACTTACTAAGAAGATAAAGCTAAATACACCAATCATGAGTGCGGGAATGGATACCGTTACTACATCAAGATTAGCCATTGCTATGGCTAGAGAAGGTGGAATAGGAATAATCCACAAAAATATGAGTATCGAAAGACAAGCTATGGAAGTAGACAAGGTGAAGCGTAGCGAGCATGGAGTAATAGTAGACCCCTTCTATCTATCCCCTAAGCATGTCATATCCGATGCACTTGAGCTAATGGAGAGATACCATATTTCAGGTGTTCCTATAACTGATAAAGATATGAAATTAGTTGGAATACTGACTAATAGAGATATAAGATTCCAAAATGATTTTACAAAAAAAATTGATGAAGTAATGACTAAAGAAAACCTAGTAACAGCTAAGGAAGGGACTACCTTAGATGAAGCAGAAAAGATATTGAGAAGATGGAAGATTGAAAAGCTTCCTATAGTCGATGACAAAGGAATGTTAAAGGGACTTATAACCATTAAGGATATTGAAAAGGCCATAAAATATCCAAATAGAGCGACAGATGAGAGTAACAGACTTTTGGTAGGTGCTGCAATAGGTATAACAGGAGATATGATGGACAGAGTAGCTGCTTTAGAAAAAGCAGGTGTAGATGTCATAGTTTTAGATACCGCCCATGGACACTCAAGGGGTGTTTTGAGTGCTGTTAGAAAAGTAAAAGACCAATATACTAAGCTTCAAGTCATAGCCGGAAACGTTGCAACCGGTGAAGCAACTGAGGATTTAATTAAGGCGGGAGCAGATGCAGTTAAAGTAGGTATAGGGCCGGGGTCCATATGTACAACTAGAGTAGTTGCAGGAATAGGTGTTCCTCAAATAACTGCAGTTTATGACTGTGCCAAGGCTGCAAAAAAATACGGTATTCCCGTAATAGCCGATGGTGGAATCAAATATTCAGGAGACATACCAAAAGCAATAGCGGCAGGAGCAGATGTTGTAATGATTGGCTCATTATTTGCAGGTACAGAAGAGAGTCCGGGAGAGACAGTTATATATAAAGGAAGAAGCTTTAAAGTCTATAGAGGAATGGGATCACTAGGAGCTATGGCTGCTGGAAGTAAAGATAGATACTTTCAAGAGGATGCAAAGAAATTCGTTCCTGAGGGAGTCGAAGGAAGAGTGCCTTTTAAAGGACCCCTTAGAGATACTATCTATCAAATGGTAGGAGGGCTTAAGGCTGGAATGGGATATTGTGGAACTCCTACAATAGAAGATTTAAAAGAAAACGGTATGTTTATAAAAATTACTGGAGCGGGATTAAAGGAAAGTCATCCCCATGATATTCACATAACTAAGGAATCTCCAAATTATAGTGTAAGGGATTAGGCTTAAATGAGGTCGAGGCTGAGGTTGAGTTTAAGAGATGGTCGTTCTTTTAATACCCAAAAGTAATACTGGGATTCTAAGCCTCAACCTTAACCTAAATCTCGACCATAAAACGTTACTTAAACCTGGGAGGAGCAATACTATGGAAAATAAAGAACTCATATTAATTGTTGATTTTGGTGGACAGTATAATCAGTTAATTGCTAGAAGAGTTAGAGAGGCAAATGTATACTGTGAAATAGTTCCCTATAAAAAAGCTTTAGAGAAAATTAAGGATAAAAAACCTACAGGTATAATATTTACTGGCGGACCGGCAAGCGTATATGCTGAAAATGCTCCTAACATTGAAAAAGAAGTATTTGAGCTAGGTATTCCTGTTTTAGGAATTTGCTATGGTGGACAGCTAATGGCAAAGCTCTTTGATGGAGAAGTAAATAGAGCACCTTCAAGGGAATATGGTAAGATAGAGCTTAAATTAGCTAAGGATAAGAAAATATTCAAGGATATAAAGGAAGGCTCCATATGCTGGATGAGCCATACTGACTTTATTGAAAAAGCTCCAGAGGGTTTTGAAATAACCGCTGCTACAGATAGCTGCCCTGTGGCTGCAATGGAAAATACAGAAAAGAAATTATATGCAGTTCAATTCCATCCAGAGGTTGAGCATACTCCATTTGGAAGACAGTTTATTAAAAATTTCCTATACGAAATATGTGGATGTACAGGAAATTGGACTATGTACAACTTTGCCCAAAAGACTATAAATGAGATTAAAGAGAAAGTTGGAGATAAGAAGGTCTTATGTGGATTATCCGGCGGTGTAGATTCTTCAGTTGCGGCAGTATTGGTACATAAAGCCATAGGTGATAATTTAACCTGTATCTTTGTGGACCATGGACTTTTAAGAAAAAATGAAGGCGATGAAGTAGAGGCAATATTTGGCGAGAAATTCAATATGAATCTTATCAGGGTGAATGCTACTGAGAGATTCTTAAGTAGATTAAAGGGCGTAACTGACCCAGAGACTAAGAGGAAGATAATTGGTGAGGAATTTATAAGGGTATTTGAAGAAGAATCTAATAAGCTGGGAGAATTGGATTATCTACTTCAAGGCACAATATATCCCGATGTAATAGAGAGCGGTACAGAAGAAGCAGCCGTAATCAAAAGTCACCATAACGTTGGTGGACTTCCAGAAGATATGAAGTTTGAACTAATAGAACCTTTAAGACAGCTCTTTAAAGATGAGGTTAGAAAGGTTGGAGAAGAGCTGGGAATGCCAAAGGAAGTAGTTTTCAGACAGCCCTTCCCAGGACCTGGCCTTGCAATAAGAGTGCTTGGAGAGATTACAGAAGACAAGCTTGAGATCGTAAGGGAATCCGATGCTATTCTTAGAGAAGAAATTAAAAACGCAGGTCTAGAGGGCGAGATATGGCAGTATTTCACAGCCCTACCAAATATGAAATCCGTTGGAGTAATGGGTGACGAAAGAACATATTCCCATACAGTAGGAATCAGAGCAGTTACATCAACAGATGGTATGACCTCTGACTGGGCTAGAATTCCATACGAAGTAATTGAAAGGATTTCAAATAGAATAGTAAATGAAGTAGATAACGTAAATAGAATAGTTTATGATGTTACAAGCAAGCCTCCTTCAACTATTGAGTGGGAGTAGGATTAAATTAAGAATTAGGACCTTATATCTATAGATGATTTATAGAATATAATTCCATAAAATTCAAAAATATACTTTTAATTTAAGCCTTGACAGTAACAAGTCTATTTGATACGCTTTCCTTGTAACATACGTTACAATATAAAAATTTTGGAGGATTGTTTAATGAAAGGTAAAGTAAAGTGGTTTAACGGAGAAAAAGGTTTTGGATTCATCGAAGCAGAGGATGGAAATGATGTATTTGTACATTATTCTGCTATTGAAGGAGGAGGATTCAAAACTCTAGATGAAGCTCAAGAAGTTGAATTTGATGTTGTTGATGGTGCAAAGGGACCTCAAGCAACTAACGTAGTTAAATTATAATAGAATATAAATGATATTATACATATAGACTACAAATAAAACCCTGAAAGAAAAATTTCAGGGTTTTAAGCTTTTTATCACTACATCTTTAATTTTCTTAAATCTTCCCTCATTCTCTCAATATCAGTAATCCAATCTTCGATATCTTGCTCATGCTCTAGCTCTTCATTTAGTATCGTTACTGCAAGCTGGTGGGTTACGTGGTCAATACCATTTGTAAAATCTGCGATTTCTTTATATCTTTCGATTGCACATCTTTCACCATTAAGATTTTGCTTAAGTATAGCCTCAACATATGGGTCATTAGGAACTTCATACTCACATCGAGCAAACTTAGTCCATTCCGATGGGTCTAAGATTGGAGTACCGCCAAGCTGTATGATTCTATCAATAACAGTAACAGCATGGTTCAATTCCTGATCAGCATGTAGAAGTAATTCCGGTTCGATTTCACTTCTCATTGGACCTTCCATAACCCTAGCACCAACCCAATATTGATAGTAAGCCAGCCACTCTTCAGCCAATGCAGCATTTAACAACTCCAGAAGCTTTTCAACATCAAGATTAAGAATTTCAACACCTCTTTTACCCAAAATACCTCACCTCATCATTTTATTTTTGATAATCTTTTTTATTGATACCCTTGAGCTAATATGATTAAACTATTAGATATCAATTATTTTCATATGTTTCAAATACCATGGACTAAGTGGGAAGTGCGTAAAAAATTAAAAAGAAATGCCTTTGCTTTGAAAACCTCCCATTCCCCACAAAATACAGAGGTTTCTATTATGTAATTCTGCCGAGTTAGAACTATGAAACCTCCTAATGTAAAAATTCAGTCCCACTATATGTATATGAAATAAAATGATAATTTTGATAAAAAAATATTGACTTTGTCCAAAGGGCAGAGTGTATCATTTAATAAGAGGTGATAAATTATGAATACTAAAGAAGTATGCAGAAGGCTCAGCACCACTCCAAAGGCACTGAGGATATATGAAGAGCAGGATATGGTAGTTCCTAAAAGGGATAGAAACAATTATAGAGTATACAGCACAAAGGATTTATTAAAATTAAGGGAGGTTATGCTTTTAAAGGAGCTTGGTTTTTCTTTAAAAGAAATTAAAAGCTTAACCGATAAAAATATTTATGCTGACAATCAATTTGCACGGAGTCTATACCTTCAATTAAGGGCCATAGAGGGAAAGATAAACGAACTGGATAATATCAAAAGTACACTAAGAGACAGTATAGATAAAATGCTGGAAACAAATGAAAAATTAAATTATGATAATTTTCTCAATAATGTTTCTGTGATACTAGATGAAAACAAGATTAATAGAAGACACTGGATAGATAGATGGGGATTTAATAATAAGGCAGTAAAATTTGACAAGCTTGTAAGAGATAGCTCTAATGATGAACTGGGACTATTCACTAATTATGACGAAATACTGGAGGAAATAAGACTAAGAATAAATAAATATAAAGCTAAGACAATACTTGATATAGGATGTGGAACAGGGAATTTATGTGGTGTGCTGAGTAGAAGCCTTGATGTGGTCGGTATGGACCAGAGCTTGGAAATGCTTTTACAAGCTAAAAAGAAATATAATGCCATGAAATTAAAATTAGGTAATTTTCTAGACCGCCCCTTCTCTAAAGATAGATTTGATATAGTCGTCACCACATATGCCTTCCATGCTCTAAATGATAAAGAAAAACTAATGGCACTAAGGAATATGATGGAATATTTAAGGGTAAATGGAAAGATTATCATTGCAGACTTCATGTTTTCCAATGACATAGAGAAGAATAAATGCAAGAATAAGCTCCTAAATGAGGCTAAAGAGGACCTTTGGAATGTGATTAATAATGGATATTATACAAATGTTGAGAAGCTAAAGAACTGTGTTATATCACAGGGATATAAAATTAACTGTAAGCATATAGTAAACTTTACATGGATAGTAGAAATTGAAAAATGATTGGAGGATATGGAGGAAGGTGTCTGGTGAGACGTTGTAGTTCAAAGCCCTGATATATGGATATACGCTTTTATAACTTAGTACTTTCAAAGAAAAAAAGTACAAGCATTCATTGTTTTCTTTGAAAAATTAATTAAGGTTTAAAAGCGTTTATTCATATAGATGTGTGGCTGAGAAGTTTTACATTCAATGTTTTGCTGTGA
>JANQEZ010000427.1 GCA_028278115.1 Clostridia bacterium | reverse complement strand
CTCCCTGTATAAGCTGGTGCGAAAAGCTTTATTGGTTGCTTGTCTGGCTTGATTCAATAAAAAGTCAACCTGGGTATTTCTATAGTAGGAATAGTTGTTTGATAGACCCTGCTTAAGATTATCCGATGCAAAAATAGTATATAAAAAATTATCTGGGTCTAAAATGTCTCCATTCCAACCAGCCAGCACCATATCATAATCCCCATTATTTCGTCTTCTTATTACTTCCTCCCAAGGCTTTATAGTAACCTTGACATCAATATCTGCTTTTTGAAGGCTCTCTCTGATATATTCTCCTAAAGAAATAGGCTTTGGAAAATATTTTCTTGGAGAATCCATAACTAAGAGCTCCAGCTCCAAAGCACCCGATAGACCCACTGATTTTAACATTTTATTAGCACTATTCACATCATAATCAAGGGCTTTTATCGTTTCATTATGTCCCCAAATAACCGGCGGCAAAAATGAGTTGGCTGATTTAGACAGCTCATCAAATGCCTGCTTCATCATCATATCACGATCCAATAAATGTCCAATAGCCTCACGCACTTCCTTAAGCTGAAAATACTCCTTCTTCATATTCATAGAGAGAAATCCTATATTAAAATACGGTCTGCTTATCAAAATCAAATCCTTATCCTTATCTACATTCTCTACTTCGTTATTTGTTACCAGCTCAACAATATGAAGCTTTCCAGACTTTAATGCCTCTAGTCTTTCAATTTCCCCCGGTATAGTTTTAAATACAACCTTATCAACCTTTGCCTTATCTTCCCAGTATTTATCATTTCGCTTCAATGTAATAACTTTATCTTTACTCCAGCTTTCAAAGATGAAGGGTCCCGTTCCCACAGGATGATGCTTTAGATTTTCATTGTAGGTCATGATTGCATCTGGGCTGGCAATGCCAAATGCAGGCATTGTCAGTATACTTAAGAAGGGGGAATAGGGCTTCTTTAATCTGATTTCCAGGTCTTCATCGGAAAGTGCTGTCACCTGCTCCACAATACCTGGAAAACCTCCAAAGCTCATATTCCAATAACTAAAATTCCCCGTATGGTAAAGACTGCTCTCATCCATCCAACGATTAAAATTAAAGGCTATGGCTTGGGCATTTAAAGGAGTTCCATCATGGAAAGAAACGCCCTTTCTTATTTTGAACTGCCAAATCAGTCCGTCTTCGCTTACATTCCAGCTCTCCGATAATGCAGGTTCAATACCTTCACCAGCCTTATTATATTTGACTAGATTGTCATAAATATTAACTGTAACCTTTAGTGATTCATGGTCAGTTACAACTGCTGGGTCTAGTCCAATAGCAGAACTAGCACCTCCAATAACCAACACTTTTTCTTCTTTATTGGCATTCATTAATAATTCCTTAGATTTATCAACTATATTATCTATTCTAATATTAAAAAGGGTCAGTATACTCCATAAAACAATAGTAATAGCACTGCCAAGTGCAAACCATTTGATATCTTTCATTTTTTCACCCTCCTCCTAATCATTTTATCAGAAAAAAAATATTCTTGTAGGTTTTTGTATTTTTTTTCAGAGAAATAAGTGATAAAAAAACAATTTGCTTTATTTTTCAATTATAATTACTTGGAGTTTATAGATTCATAATTTATTTTTTAAGGAGGATGCTAAATGGCTGTAACGACAAAGAAAGACTCTAAAAGAGGATTTTTCAACTTCTTCCTAGATGGAGTTGAAAAAGCAGGTAATAGATTACCTCATCCAGTAACATTATTTGCATTATTTGCATTTGCAATCATAATTATTTCAGAAATTTCTTCACGTGCAGGTCTAACTGTTAACTTCTACGATGCAAGGCAGGGAGCTGAAAAAACAGTAGAGGCCATCTCATTATTAAATGCAGAGGGTTTAAGATTTATGCTTAACACTGCAACTAAAAACTTTACAGGCTTCGCTCCACTTGGAACAGTATTGGTTGCAATGCTTGGTGTTGGTGTAGCTGAGGGTACGGGTCTTATTAATGCTTCATTGAAGAAGCTTGTACTGAGTACACCAAAGAAGCTTATCACAGCAGTTGTTGTATTCGCAGGTGTAATGTCAAACATAGCCTCTGATGCCGGATATGTAGTTTTAATTCCACTTGGGGCAATCGTATTCCTAAGCTTTAAACGTCATCCACTTGCAGGTATGGCTGCTGCTTTTGCAGGGGTTTCCGGTGGATTCTCGGCAAACCTTTTATTAGGTACATTAGACCCACTATTAACTGGTATAACTAATGAAGCTTTAACAGCTGGTGGTATTGATCTTTCAATATTAGCTACTTCAAACTACTACTTTATGTTTGTGTCTACATTCTTAATAACTATCCTTGGAACATTTGTAACAGAGAGAATCGTAGAACCAAGACTTGGGGAGTACAAAGGCTCTAACCATAATGAAACTATGGAAGTCACCAAAGAAGAGAAAAAGGGTTTATTGGCTGCTGGATTATCAATACTAGTATTCGGCGCTATAATGCTGCTTATAACAGTTCCTGAAAATGCTCTTTTAAAGGTTGATGGAACCTTAAAAGCCTATATTTCCAGCGGACTTGTTCCAACAATAATGTTATTCTTCTTAATTCCAGGTTTAGCATACGGTGTAGCATCTGGAAGTGTTAAGAACGATAAAGACGTAGTTAAATTCATGAGTAAATCAATGGCGACAATGGGTGGATATTTAGTATTATCTTTCTTCGCTGCTCAGTTCATAAAATACTTCTCATATACAAACCTCGGAATAATCCTAGCAGTAAGTGGTGCAAACTTCTTAGAATCCATTGGTTTTACAGGATTACCATTGATTTTAGGCTTCATTTTAGTAGCTGGATTCATAAACCTATTCATAGGCTCAGCATCGGCTAAATGGGGAATCATGGCTCCAGTATTCGTACCGATGATGTATAAATTAGGATTCACACCGGAATTCACACAGCTAGCTTATCGTATTGGTGACTCAACTACAAATATAATAACTCCCCTTATGTCATATTTTGCGGTAATCGTAGTATTTGCTCAGAAATACGACGAAGATACAGGAATAGGTACATTGATTTCTACAATGGTTCCATATTCAATAATGTTCTTATTAGGATGGACTGCATTATTAGTACTATGGTATGTATTCGGATGGCCAATTGGACCCGATGCTTTTATACAGTTAGCTCAGTAATTAGAATAATATATATTAAAGCCTTGATTACATACTGAATCAAGGCTTTGATATATGCTGTAGCTATGCTATTTATTTTAGTGCAACCATTATAGATAAAACCTTTTATAGGTTTATCTGTGTATTATTTTCTCAATCTGTATTTTTGCAATACATTTTCCTTTTTATCATACTTCTCAATAAGCCTATCCTTACTAATTAACTCATCACCCCAAAAAAAACCATTCCTTCGTTTTATCAACTCATAATCATTATTTAATCTTTTTAATATATAATATAATTTTTTACTGGTCATATAATTGCAGTATTTCCCATTTATATCGTTAATAACATCTATTACATAGGAACGAAAAGATTCTACGATATACATTTCCTTTAAATTATCATTATTACTAATTCCCCATTCCCATGTTTTAATAATATCTTTAATCCAATCGACAATATGGGGCTGTGCACTATTCTTTTCCAGCCATCTTAGTTTTTTTAAATAGTATTTGGCTGCTATTTCTTTTTCGAGTCTATATTCATTGAGAATCATGTCTTCTGTCATTCTCTTTTTATTTATTAAGAAATAGGTCATAAGCATTCTAGTTTCAAATCTCTCCACTCCATGAAAAATTGGCTCCTTTTTTCCAGCAGAATTGTATTCCGATAATGGATCATATGAATATGTACATCCAAAATCAAATAACATCATTTGATTGTCATCTACAAGTAATAAATTGTTTGAACAAAGATCCCATTCAAAAAATCCATTGCACTCCATGAGATAAAGTGTATCAAATACATTCTCATATATATCTCTTCTGTTTTGGAAAGTAATACATTCACCCTCTATCCAAGGTGATAAAATAAATCCATGCTTTAGGCTTGCAAAAATCGTTTTTGCGATTCTATCATATAATTGCGGCACAGTATTTTTAAGTTTTTCAAAGTCACTCCTTCTTTGAATTTCATTTATAAATGATAAGTGTGCGTCCATGTTTCTAGCAATAGTCTTTTTTCTTTTCTTCTTTAGGGCATAGTACTCCCCATCTATTTTTATCTTATATACAATTGATGTCAATCCCTTAAAAACTTCTTCAACCCAAGGAGACTCATAATTTGTTTTTTCAAGCTTTTCAACAGCTAATGGTAAGTCTTCTTTTCTTCCTACTTGAATTTCTTTGTCTAAATCAAGAAGAAGCAGTTGATCTCTTCTTCTAATATAATTTTTAGTCATATTCATTTTCCCCTTACTCAGTACTAGTCAGGCTTTTAAATCCTTTTTTATATTTCATAATATCCCTAAACAATTACAAGGGTTACAAATTAAATTAATATAAAATGCTTCTAGTTATTGTAAAAACAAAAAATCCGCCTTGCATTTCTACAAGGAAGATTTTAGATATTCTTATAGATGTGTACCTTAGAAATTTAACCTCTTTTAGAAATATTTCCCAGACCAAAACTACAATGACTATTTGGCTGACAGCTAACAGCAAAACATTGAAAGTAAAACTTCTCAGTCACACTTCTATATGTAAGTCATAATATTAAATTATCTATACATATAGGTATTTTATAGGTAACCAACAATAGAGTGTAATAAAACTAAAAGGATTATGATATTTTATTTTAGTGATTTCAATGAATCTGTTTTCTCCTTCAAAATATATAAAAA